>CAMSEX010000006.1 GCA_947057875.1 uncultured Clostridium sp. | reverse complement strand
AATATAAAATCAGAGCCAATTGAGATAAAAAAAGGAGATGCGATAGGTCAAGCAATTTTCCAAAAATATTTGGTAACAGATGACGATAGTGCCGAAGGCGATAGAACAGGAGGCTTTGGTTCAACAAGTAAATAGGAAAAGAGTGTTGACTTTTAGCTTTGTCGACACTCTTCCCAATTTTTTTTCTGCATGTTTAATTAAAAACACTAAACTAAATTGAAAATTATTTCTGTTATATTTTTTTTAATCTGAGCTTCCATCTCCTGTTCTAAATCATATTGACAATATAACAGCTGTTTTACCAAATCCATTTTTTCCTTGTGTAGATAGCAAAGAAAGTCGATAATCGGTTGTTGTTCGATATACCAAGAAAAAATGTTTTTTTCTGCTTCATATCGAGTGCAGGAATTCTTGATCCATTCCGAAACAGAAATATTTTCTACAGTTTTACTTTTGCTAGTGCATTGCCTAATACTAAACTTAGGATCAGAGATAGTTATGGGTGTCAGTGGCACTAATGGAAAAAGATAACACTGAGCAGGGCGTACAGGATAAATTTTGCAACCAGTATTTCTGTCATAGAAGATACAGATTGATTGTTTTGTCGTACCTTCTATAAGCAGTTGCGGAAAATTATGCCTATGTGACAAACGTGTGTATTTCCTTACTATTTCTTCGCAGGATGTTTTTAAATGTTTAGCTATTTGAAACACATCCATAGGAGTTAGTGCTAAATCTCCTCTATGCTTGCAACACTTTCCACACCGTTCACACTTAAAATTAATGGTACTAATTTGTTCCATAAAAGCTAACCTCCATATTTAGAATAATACAATTATAACATAATTTATGCATTATGTCAATTGTGATTTTAATTTAATAAAAATGTTGGAAAAATTTACAAAAAAAGTTTTGACTTTTGGTAAAATTTGTGGTATAATAAAAAGGTAGTAATGATAAATTACTTGGAAGGAGTGACGATGTTAATGTTTAAAGTAGGGGACAAAATTGTGTATCCAATGCATGGTGCACGGAGTAATTGAAACAATAGAGGAAAGAGCGGTTTTGGATGAAAAACAAGCTTATTATATAATTAAGATGCCAGGCGAAGTAAAAGTGATGGTACCTACTGCAAAAGCGGAAGAAATCGGTGTGAGAAACATTATAGACAAAGAAACAGCCGGAAAAGTAATTAGTGTTTTAGAACAAGATTGCACTGAAATGTCAATGAAGTGGAATAAGAGATATCGAGATAATGTTGAAAAAATGAAATCAGGTAATGTTTTTGAAATTGCGGATATTGTAAGAAATTTAAGCTTCAAGCAAAAGGATAAGGGCTTGTCTACGACAGAGAAGAAAATGCTTTTGAATGCGAAACAAATTTTGGTAAGCGAGCTTATGCTTGTAGAAAGCAAACAAAAAGATGAAATCGAAACATTGATTGATGATAAAATTAGTATTTCTTATGAAGCACATACTGTGGCAGAAGATACTGGCACGGATGGCACAGATGATACAACAGGAATTGTAAAAACGTTTATTCAAACATAGAAAATGCCCTAGAGAAAATCTAGGGTAATTTTTTAGAAATTTGACAAAATTATGTAAATATGATATAATATTAATAAGGAAAATATTACTAAATCCTTTGTAGACAGAATGTCTACTTATAGTCACAAAATATATTGCAGAAAAAAGGAGGAAAATGCAATGGAATTGAAAAAAGTTGAGAACATGGGTATAAGACGGATGGTAGAGGAACTAAGAAAGCTCAATCCAACAGGGAAATTTGAAGTAATTGATGATTTTGTAATTCAGATTTCAGGTATTGAAGCAAATGAACTGAAGCTGCCAGAAGGTTATGAGTGCACTGAGAAAAACGGCATTACAAACAAACATCATACTGCATCTGGTATGTATGAAATGTTTCCGATTGAAATGGAAGAAAACTGAGAGCTTTTATTTATTTTGATATGCCTATTGGTAAGTGAAATTTTCATTGCAGCAAAAAACAGCTACTAAGCTGTACCTCACATAAGTGAGGTTTCTTTTTTTACAATTTTTTAAATTATGTTGACTTTTCTAGCGAATAAAGAAGGATTTGGAAAAATTTCGTCGAATAATATATAGGAAAGGTTTTAAAAATGGTACAGTATAATGATGATTTGAAACAGGAGATAAGAAATGCAAATGATATAGTAGACGTTATATCACAATATGTTATACTAAAAAGAAGTGGTAGAAATTTCATGGGGCTGTGCCCATTTCATAAAGAAAAATCACCTTCTTTTTCTGTTTCGGCTGATAAGCAGTATTATCATTGTTTTGGGTGTGGTAAAGGCGGAGATGTTTTTGCTTTTGTTATGGAAATGGAGAAATTGTCATTTAAAGAATCACTTGAATTTTTGGCAGAAAGAGGGCAAGTTCGTTTGCCACAGACCAATAATGAAGAGTTTAACAAAAAGCAATATCTAATGGATAGAATGACTAAAATAAACCTTGAAACAACGAATTTTTTTCACGAAAGGTTATATACGCCAGTTGCAAAAATTGCTCAGGATTACGTAAAACAAAGAAAATTGGATAATCATACATTAAAAGCGTTTAAAATTGGATATTCTGGGGAATATAATGAATTGTATGTGTTTTTAAAAGAAAAGGGTTTTAAAGATCATGAGATTTTGGCGACTGGATTGGTAAATCAAAATGAGAATGGTGAATTTATTGATCGTTTTAGAAGACGTTTGATGTTTCCCATTATTTCAGCGACTGGAAAACCAGTAGCTTTTGGTGGTAGAAGATTAAATGATACAGATAAAGGAAAATACATAAATTCTAATGAAAATTTAGTGTACTCAAAAAAAAGACATTTATTTGCTTTAAATCTTGCAAAACAATCAGAAGACAAACGAATTATTTTAGTAGAAGGTTACATGGATGCAATTTCGCTTTATCAAAGGGGCATTGATAATGTGGTTGCGTCTTTGCGGAACGGCTCTAACAGATGAACAGGCAATGCTACTTAGAAAATATAGTAATCAAGTGATTTTTGCTTATGATTCAGATGGAGCGGGTCAAACGGCGATTAAAAGAGGAATAGAAGTTCTAGAGAAACAAAATTGCGATGCTAGAGTTTTGCAAATGGAGGGGGCAAAAGATCCAGACGAATATATCATTAAATATGGTAGTGGAAGGTTTAAATTATTGATTGATCATGCGATTTCTCTGGTGGAGTTTAAAATCAAAACAATCAAAGAAGATTATCATTTGGAAAATGCAAAAGATAAAATTGCATTTTTGAAAAAGATAACGGCAATTTTGTCAAAAGTGGAAAACACGATTGAGAGAGAAATTTATATTGATAAAGTTTCTGAGCAATATGATATTTCAAAACAGGCACTTTATGCAGAAATCAATAAAGAATTATATAAGGGAGAGCCAGAAAAAATATTGGCAAAATCTATAGTAAAACCAGAGAAAGATTTGCCACTTGAGTTGGATGAAAAAATTGTAAAAAGAGAAAATATGATTCTGTACTTGTTGATTAATTATGCCGAAGAAGCTAAAGAAATCATAAAATCAAATATTCGTATAGAAGATTTGAAAATTGCAGAAAATAAAACTATATTTAATAAAATTATGGAGCAAGAAGCCAAAGAGAGCGAAAAAATTATACAAATTATTGCCAATATTGAAGATGAAAGATTGCAAAAACACATCAGTGAGATTATGGTAACTGATTATGAAATTACTTCTGTACAAAAATGTATAGAGGATATTGTTCTGATTTATAACAGAGAAAGATTGCAAGATAGAAAATTACAAATTGTACGAGAGCTGGAGAATCCAAATTTGCCGAAGGAGGAATCTGAGAAACTCTGGCTAGAGTTGGCAGAACTTAGTAATACGATTACCAAGTTGTCGAAAATAAAATAGAAGGGGGATCATATGAAAAAAGAAGATAAAGACGAAACAAAAAAAGTAGACATAAAACAAAAAAAAGAGACAAAAAACAAAAGTCAAAAAGATACTTCAAAAATAGGTAAAAAAGATAACAAGAAAGTGGAAGAAAAGAATAACCAAAAAACAGCTGACAAAAAATCCCCAAAAAAGGTTGTTAAAATAAAAGAAGAAGTAAAAATAGAGGAGAAAAAAAATACAGAAGAAGGCAAGCCAGAGAGTAAAGAAAAGGAAAAAGTATTAAATATTTTAAGTAAAGCAAAAGAAAATGGAAAGATTACGTATGGTGAGTTGGCTAATGAGCTTGGGGAAGTAAATCCAGAAGAGCTAGACAAAGTATTTGAGGCTTTTGAGGAAATGGGAGTCAATATTGCGAAAGATGACGATTTATTAGAACCAGATGATGATGATTTGCGAGATGTGGAAGAGGTTGATTTAGAAGAAGTTGACTTAAATAACTTTGAAGGAATTAGTGTAGATGATCCAGTTAGAATGTATTTGCGAGAAATTGGAAAAATTCATTTGCTGTCTTTTGAAGAGGAATTGGAGTTGGCTGAAAAAGTATTGCAAGAGGATGAAGAAGCAAAACAAAAATTAGCAGAGTCAAATTTAAGATTGGTGGTCAGTATTGCAAAGAAATATGTGGGAAGAGGAATGTTATTTTTGGATTTAATTCAAGAGGGCAATATGGGACTCATTAAAGCAGTCGAAAAATTTGATTATACTAAGGGCTACAAATTTAGTACGTATGCAACATGGTGGATAAGACAAGCAATTACAAGAGCGATTGCAGACCAAGCAAGAACCATCAGAATACCAGTTCATATGGTAGAAACGATTAATAAATTAATTCGTACTTCAAGGCATTTGCTTCAAATGTTAGGAAGAGAGCCAATGCCAGAAGAAATTGCGAAGGAAATGGAAATTTCAGTTGAAAAAGTAATGGAAATTCAGAAAATTGCACAAGATCCAGTTTCTCTAGAGACCCCAATTGGAGAAGAAGATGATAGCCATTTGGGTGATTTTATTGAAGATGATGATTCACCAGCGCCACACGATGCAGCAGCTTATACCTTACTAAAAGAGCAATTGGAAGATGTTATGAGTACATTAACACCACGTGAAGCAAAAGTCTTAAAACTAAGATTTGGTTTGGAAGATGGAAAAGCACGCACATTAGAAGAAGTAGGTAGAGAATTTGAAGTAACACGTGAGAGAATTAGACAAATCGAGGCAAAGGCACTAAGAAAATTGAGACATCCAAGTCGAAGTAAAAGATTAAAGGATTATATGAACTAAGAATTAGAGGGCACGGAAAACCGTGTCTTTGTTGATTTTAGGGAACTTGTGAGGTGTTTTTATTTGACAAATGATGTAAAATATATTATAATGAAAATAAGGAAACTTATTGTATATTCAATTTTTTAGAAAAAAGAAAGGATGATTTTTTATGGAAAGACGGAAATTAAATGTTGCTATTGTAGGTGGTGGTTTATCAACATTGATTGCTTTTGGTGGCTATGCTGCTGTTCACAATGAAATTAGCAAAAAGACTGACACCTATTCGGCTGCAAGCATGGGCTCATTGATTGTGGTTAGTCTGTCGCTAGGAAAAAGCATAATGGAAATTCTGGATTTTTTGGCAGATAATGCACTTTTATTTAGCACGCCAATTGTGGGGAAGGAAATTATGCGGAAGAAAATTAAATGTTTTTTGGGTGATGTGAAATTCAAAAATCTGCCTAAAGAATGTTTTATATCTGTAACACCAGTTAGCAAGTATTTTCCTAATATTATGACACAGGAAAATGCAGGCGAAATGCCTGTTGCAGATATTATTGTTGCGTCTTGTTCGGTTCCGGGGTTATATTTACCGAGCATATTTAGCCGTGGTAATCAATATTATTGTAAAATCTCATGGATATTTGATGGAGGATTAACTTTGAATCCACCTTTAAATCCAGGGGCGAAAAATGTGACATTTTCCTATGAAAATCCTTCTAGTTTAAAGAAAAATTTATGGAATAAACGGGCGCGTTTTCCGCAAAATGAGAAAACGGATTTATTATTTGATCCATACACAGAGCAGTTTGGAATGTTGGGAGGAAGAATATCTGTTCTTAAAGCATTTGAGTTTGGATATCGCAAAATGGAAAAGCAGAAAAATGATTTTTTGAGAAAATTAGAAGAAATCTAAAATTATCAAATATTTAGCACAGGCAGGATACTGGAATTGAGGTATCCTGCTTAGTGTTTTTATGGATGAGTTTTGAAATTTTACTTGATTTTTAATTGCTAATATCATACAATATTAAAAAAGTCATAGGAGGCTAATATGAAATATCCGAAATTTATTCAAAAAGGCGATAAAATTGCTGTTACAGCGCCATCTGCTGGATTTTGCAAAGAAGAACAATTGCAAGAATATGATAATGCAATCAAGAATATTCAAAAAATGGGATTTCAGTTTTGGGAAACGGAAAACGTTAGAACTTGTGAAAATGCTAGAAGTTCGTCTGCAAAGGAACGTGCGAAGCAATTTATGCAAGTTTGGGAAGACGAAAGCGTGAGAGCGATTATTTGTGCAAAAGGAGGAGATTTTGCTTGCGAGATGCTAGATTATTTGGATTTTGAACGATTGAAAAAGCTATCTCCTAAATGGTTGCAAGGTTTTTCGGATATTACAAATTTGGGATTTGTATTAACTACTAATTTAGATATTGCCACTATTTATGGGGAAAATATCCGTGATTATGGCATGAGAGAACCTTTTGAAACATTGACTAATTCGCTTAAAATAATGCAAGGCGAAAACGTGGTTCAGAGAAGTTTTGGCGTTTGTGAGCCAAAAGAGGATGAAAGAGGAATTTTTGAAAGTTATCATTTGACTTTGGAAACGCAGTGGAAAAATCTAAATAATGAGAAAAATCTGATGTTTTCTGGAAGATGCCTTGGTGGTTGCTTAGATGTAATCATAAATTTGATTGGAACGAAATATGATACAGTAAAGGAGTATATTGAAACCTATAAAAATGACGGAATTGTGTGGTTTTTTGACATTTTTGAAATGTCTACTCCGCAGGTACTTTGCCATTTATGGCAAATGAAAAATGCTGGCTATTTTAAACATTGCAAGGGAATTATTTTTGGAAGGACTTTTTTACTTCGTGAAGATTATGAGATGGATTTAGCAAAGGTTGTAAAAGATGCCATTGGTAATTTGAATATTCCAGTTATTTTAGAGGCTGATATTGGGCATGTTCCGCCACAAATGCCAATTGTAAATGGTAGTATTTTGGAGATTATGTGCGAAAATGGTCAAGGAGAGGTAAAAACTTTTTTGAGATAAATGGAGAAATTTCTGGATTTTTGTCCGAAACTATGATATAGTAAAATCAATTTAAAAGTTTTCACAAAGGCTAAATTTAAAAAAACGAAAGATGCAAAAAATAGAGGTTTTAAATACAGAAGGATGTTGGAAAATGGCAAAAAAATTAAAAAGTGCTAAGAAACAAAAGGTGGCAAAAAAGAGTGAAAAAAATGCTCTATTGCCAGTAAAAAAAGAGCAAAATGCACTGATTGTTGTGAAAAAGAAAAAACTTGATATAGCAGTTTTTCGTGAAAAAGAGAGTTGGAAGAAAGCAGTTAAGACGTTAAGTTTAGCCGTTATAGTGATGATTATAATTGCCTATATTGCTTTGTTGGTACTTGTTGCAACAAGCATTTTTTATGTTTCCCATTTACAAAATGGATTGATTCAAAAAGGTGTTTTTGTAGCTGGAATTAGTGTTGCCGAAATATCTCCACAAGAAGCTGCTAATAGACTTTCTAATAGCTTGAATGATACGCTTTCAGAACAAATGGTTTTACAGTATGAAGGGCAAAATTTTCCAATTAATTTGCATGCATTGGGTGTGAAATTCGATATTGAAAAAGCAATTCAAAAGGCATATTCAATTGGAAGAACGCAAAATGTGGTAAGAGATTTATGGGAATATGCAAAAACGCTAAATGATACGATTGATATTGAGCCAGAGCTTTTGTACAATGAGGAAATTTTAAATGAGATGCTGCAACAGTTGCAAGAACAATTGCCAAAAGTCCAAGAATTTGATTACCATGTGGAAGATGATGTGCTAGTTATTAATTCAGGGAAAAGTGGTGTTGGCTTAAATCAAGAAGAGCTCAAAGATAAGATTTTGGAGAATGTGCGTAATAGGAAATTTGACGAAGAAATTCAAATTCCAACTTATGAGATTTTACCAAAAGAGATTGACTTGCAAGCAATCCATAGCGAAGTTTATCGCGAGCCACAGAATGCATACGTGACAGAGAATCCGTTTGAAATCTATGAGCAAGTCATTGGTGTTGATTTTGATATAGAAGAGGCAGAAAAAAATATTAATATTGTTCCGAAAAACGAACAATATAAGATAAAATTGCAGTTTACAAATCCGAATATTTTTGTGAAGGATTTGAATGTTTTTCCAGACCAGTTATCCACATTTAGTACGAATTATGTGAATAACCTAAATCGTACCACGAATTTGCGAATAGCTGCGGGAAAAATAAATGGAACGATTTTAATGCCAGGGGAGAAGTTTTCGTTTAATGAAGTGGTTGGCGAAAGAACGATTGGATCTGGTTATAAAAATGCGGCGATTTTTGTGAATGGGCAAGTCGAAGATGGGCTTGCAGGTGGCATTTGTCAAATTTCTTCAACGCTTTATGATGCTGTAATTGGAGCTAATTTGGAAATTGCAGAACGTCATAATCATTCGCTTCTTACTTCCTATTTAGCTGGTGGAAAAGATGCAACAGTGGTTTGGGGAAGGTACGATTTTCAGTTTGTGAATAATCGTGAATATCCGGTTAAAATCGAAATGGCGGTACAAAATGGAGTGGCGACAGCGGCTATTTACGGCATTCGTTCAAGCCAAGAATATGAAATTACGATTGAGTCGCGTTTTATGGGAAACAAGCGGAATTTATAAAGTGTATAATGCCTATAAAGTCTATAAGCAAAATGGTATAGAAGTGAAAAGGGAATTTTTATCAAGAGATTTATATAAGTAAAAAATGAAATGATATTTATTTATTTTGAAGTGATTTGTGGGGACCATTCAAAAATTATAAAAATCTTTGATTTTTAAATAATTTTTTGAATGGGGAAAACGGAAAAATAAATAAATATCATTAAATTTAGATAGGATATTTTGGCGTAAAGGAGATTGAAATGGAAATTGTGAAAGTGGAGACGAATTTTAAAAGAAATTTGTTTTGGGATGTACATAAGCTTAAATTTAATGGAAAATTGAAAAACATGGAACGAGGATTGATAAATTTATATCCAGAAGTAAAAGGGCAGGAAATAGTTGGCTTTGGCGGCGCTTTCACAGAAGCATCTGGCTATTGTTTGGCGCA
Organism: uncultured Clostridium sp.; assembly: GCA_947057875.1. Classification (GTDB taxonomy): domain Bacteria; phylum Bacillota; class Clostridia; order TANB77; family CAG-508; genus Scatovivens. The sequence goes on along the minus strand of CAMSEX010000006.1, from coordinate 12,429 downwards.
GATAAATGACGAACAGGAGACGAAAATTATAGCAGACTATTTCTCAAGAGATGGCTTACAATATAATTTTTGTAGAATTCCAATCGGAAGTACCGATTTTTCACTTTCGAGTTATAGTTATTTGAAAAAGCCTAATATGAGTACTTTTTTGATTGCAAGAGATGAAGAGTATATCATTCCGATGATAAAAAAAGCGCTTGCGAAAAATCCGAATTTGAAATTTTTAGCGACGCCGTGGTCTCCGCCAGCTTTTATGAAAAATAATAAAATGCTGAATTTAGGTGGAAAATTGTTAGAAAAATATCAACATTTGTATGCCGAATATTTGGCAAAATTTGTTTTGGAATACCAAAAAAGAGGAATCAAAATTGATTATATGACAATACAAAATGAGCCAAATGCAACACAAATTTGGGAGTCGTGTTTGTATTCGGCAGCAGAGGAAGCGAAATTTGCCAAAAGTTATTTAGAACCAGAGTTTGTAAAAAATGGAATAAAAACTAAAATTTTGGCTTGGGACCATAACAAAGAAAGGCTATACACAAGGGCTAAAGATGTTTTTGGAATCGCAGAAAGTGCTGTTTCTGGCATGGCTATGCATTGGTATTCTGGGGATTATTTTGAAGAAATTGCGCTAACGAAAAATCAATTTCCGGATAAATTATTGTTTCACACAGAAGGGTGCACAGGATTTTCACATTTTCGCAAAGAGGATGAAGTGCAAAATGGCGAAATCTACGCTCATGATACGATTGGCGATTTAAGTGCAGGTATCAATGGGTTTATTGATTGGAATTTGGTCCTTGACCACAAAGGTGGACCAAACCACAAACGAAATTATTGTAATGCACCTATCATGCTTAGCCAAGATAAAACAAGTTATATTAAAAATTTAACGTATTATTATATGGGGCATTTTAGTAGATATATTAAATCAGGGGCAAGAAAGATTGGTTTTTCAAAATTTACAGATAAAATAGAAGGAAGTGCTTTTCAAAATGCAGATGATTCTATGGTTGTTGTTTTGCTAAATCGTAATGAGGTTAACCAAGAATTTAATCTGCATTTGAATGGCGAAATTCTTCATGATAATTTAGATAGTCATGCTATTTTGACTTTTATAATAAAATAAGAGTGAGGATAACAGAAAATATACTTTGTAAAAGTTTTCCGTAAAAGTAAGGTCTAATAGAAATTCTAGATTTTGAGATAACAGAGAAGACTTGCAATAGTACAGAGAGTCCGCCAATTCCTAAAAGAAAGCTACAAGTCAAAAGACAAGGAATTGGCAAAGTGCTATAACAGGTGCTAGCAATATTAATTCCATTTGTCATTTCAATGGTTCCAGTTAGAATGCTTAAAACAATGTCATAAGGGATTCCAAAGTTTGCTAGAAAATGAGCTATTCCAGTCAAAATTTCTAAGCTAGATAAAATAGAAATAATAACGGAAAATAGTACCACAAAGCCACCAATGGATAAGATTGTAGAAATAGATTTTTTGATGGATTCTCCTAAAATTTCGCCAAGATTGGCAACTTTAATTAATTCTTTACTTTCTGAACGATAATTTCTAAAAGTAATATCAACTGTATTTTTTTTCCAAAAACGAAAGATAAGCCCAACTAAAAGTGAGGAAATAATGTGGCTGATGAGAAGTGTTTTTCCGAGAGCAACATTTCCTAAAAGAGACACTCCAACAGAACCTAATATAAAAATAGGACCAGAATTATTTGTAAAGGCGATTAAGCGCTCAGCTTCTGCTTTTGAGCAGATTTTATGCTCATACAAATTGCAAACTACTTTGGCACCAACAGGGTAACCACTGATAATCCCCATAATAATGGCTATAGCACTTTCTCCTGGAACATTGAAAATAGGTTTCATAAATCGATTTAGGGCTTTTCCAAGCAAATAGATGAAATTTGTTTTGCATAATAATTCGGTGGCAACAAAAAACGGGAAAAGGGTTGGCACAATGGAATTTGCCCATAAAGTTAAGCCGTTTCTGGCTGCTTCTAAATTATTAGCTGAAAATAAAATAAGGGTTAATGTAAATAATAAAAATAGAACTGTAAAAAAATATTTTTTTACTGAAATGACAATAAATCGCATAATTTCCTCCATTCTATTGAGTATATATGCGACTTTTTTTAAAATAGAACAAAAATTGTAAAAAAATAATGAGATTAGTTTAACAAAGTGTAAATGATTTTTATGTCAAGACTATAATTCGACAATATTTTTTGTCATTTTTAAAATTAATACTTGTGTTTTTGCTATAAATGTAATAAAATATATATAAAATTATCACAAATTGTAGAAGACTTTTTCAATATTTGTTTGTAAATTCGACACAAAAATAATTAGGTTCATGATTTAATAAAGAAGAACAAAGTATTTGAAAAGTAGAGGTGGTTAAGGATGTTTCAAAATATAACAGAACGTGCTGAAGCACAGGAAAATACTAAAATTAGTAAAATGAAATTCATTATGAAGGAGTTTTTGAAAGCGCAAAATTTAGTCCTATTTGTTTTGACTTTAGTGATGTCAATGTTGTCAATAGAAGAAGAAATTGCGCCATTTGGACTAGCTATGGTAGCTGCGACTTTAAGCAGTGGTGTGCCAGTTTTTGGTGTGATTTTGGCAGGAGCAATAGGAACACTTGCTGGAAATGGAATAGCTGCATTTTTGAATTTTGTGCTAAGTTCAATTATATATTTTGCACTTGTGCTTATTTTTAAGCCCAAAGTTGCTGTAGAAGAAAGAAATGAATTATTGAAAACAGGAAAAAAGTTATTTTTAGCAGTTTTTTTGGTTTCATTTTTTCAAAATATAAGAGGAATTGTTCTTACATATGATGTTTTTATGGCATTAGTGAGTGGGGCGTTAACTTATGTTTTTTATAAAATATTTGTAAATCGGACTAGCTGTTATCAAAAATTGGAGAGTAAAAAAAGCGTTTGCGTTAGAAGAAATTATTGGTGCGACGATTATTTTTTCAATTGCAAGCATGATTTTTAATCAAGTGACAATATTTGGTTTGCATTTGAGCAATATTGTGATTGTATTTTTGGTTATGCTACTTGGCTGGAAAAATGGGCTATTGGTTGGTTCAGTAGCTGGGCTTAGTATGGGACTCATTCTTTCGATGATAGAATTGCAAAATGGTTTGCAAATTGCAGTGTTTGCAGTTTCAGGGATTTTGGCTGGAATTTTGAATAAATTTGGTAAAATTGGTGTGATAGTTGGGTTCATGTTGGGGAATAGTTTGCTAATTTATTTGAGCAATGGAGACACAATAAAAATAGTATATTTTAGAGAGATTTTTATTGCTGCTTTGGGCTTGCTTTTGGTGCCAAATCGTATTAAAATTGAAATTGAAGATTTAGTTGGAAAAAATAAATTGTTGACCGATTTGGGTGAAAATCGATTATCTCAAAATGAAGAGATGATTAACAAATTAAATATGATTTCTGATACTATTTCTGAAATGGTATCAGATTCTCAAGAAGAAATGGGCGATCTAATAGAAGATTTTAAAGATATTTTATTTGGTAATCTAGAAGAAATTGAAATGAATATGTTTTGTGAAGATATTTTAGCAGAAGACACAAAAATGGCAGAAGATATTTTCCAAGCATTGCAAGCTACAGATATTTTGTTGGAAAATGATTTAGTTGAAATTTTAAAAAAACATAACAATTATATTGTTGTACAAGATGAAATGATAAAAAATGATTTACAAGAAATGATAAAAATGATTAATCGTTCTTATAAAATGTTGCAAATTGAAATTACTAAAAGACAAGAGAAAAATAAAAATGCAAGGTCAATGAAGAAAAGTTTGGAGAATGTGTCAAAAGCTATAAGAAAAAGTATTGAAACGAATGAAAAGACACCAAAAACGAAGTTTTCTAAAAAAGAAAAAGAGATATTGATTTTGCTAAAAAATAAATTTCAGAATGTTATTTCTGTAGAAATGAAACAAGCTCAAAATGAGAAATATATTGTGGATCTTGTTTTTATGAATGATAAAGCAAAAGATAAACAAGTAGTGGAATTAGTGGCAACAATGCTTAGTAAGGCATTAAATGTAAAAATGGAGTTTGCTAAAGAAGATAGTAAAAAAGCAAATTATGTACAAACGTATATGAGTGAGGACAAGTTTGTTTTAAAAGTAGGGAGTAGTAAGGTTACAAAAGAAGGAAGTACCGTTTCAGGAGATTGCAATTTGCAAATGAGATTACAGGACGGAAAATATTTGTTAGCCATTAGTGATGGTATGGGGAGCGGTCGAGAAGCTCGCAAAAGTAGTAAAATTGCTATTCAGATGTTAGAAGAAATGTTGACAAATGGTTTCGACAATGATGAAGTCATTAATTTTATTAATGATAAAGTGAATTTTAATACAGCTTCAGATATGTATTCAACATTGGATTTTGCTATTTTAGATTTGTACAAAGGGGATGTCAAATTTGCAAAGAGTGGTGCATGTAATACGTATATTAAAAATAAGAAAAGTATCCGAATTGTAAAATCACAAACAGCTCCAGTTGGCACATTAGAACAAACAGAATTAGAAGTGCAGACAATGGAGGTTACAGATGGGGATATCATTATTATGTGTAGTGATGGTTTGCTAGAAATGCAGGACCATGGTAAAGATAATTGGATAGAAGATTATATTAAAAATATTAGTACAACAAATGTGCAGAAAGTAGCAGATTTAATTGTAGCGGAAGCGATTGACAATAATTTTGGAGTTGCCAGAGATGATATAACAGTAATTATTGCAAAAGTGGTAAAGAAATAAATTTGAAAAATTTATGATATAAATGGGGAATTGGAGGAGTTTATGGGAAGAGGTAGAAGATACGATGATGAACCAAAGTTGAATATCAAAAAAGTAGTAGCAACTGTAGTAGCAATGATTGTTGTTATGATGTTTATTGTTTCGATTCAAAAGTTATTAACTGGTTGGTCGGGAAATAAAGATGTGAATGTAGAACAAGCATTTTTTCCAGTTTATGTGAATGAGAAATGGGGCGTGATTAATCAGAATGGAGATATGGTAGTAGATGCTAGTTATGATGAAATGGTAGTTGTACCAGATACTAACAAAGACTTATTTATATGTACTTATAATGTGAATTACGAAAATGAGACTTATCAGACAAAAGTAATCAACCAAACAGGAGCAGAAATTTTGACTAATTATCAAAATGTGCAACCAATTGAAAATTCCGATAATAGCGATATTTGGTACGAAAATAATATTTTAAAATTTGAACAAAATGGAAAATATGGTCTAATTGATTTTTCAGGAAAATTAATTTTAAATCCAGAATATGATAAAATTTATAGTTTGTTAGGTGTTGAAAAAAATATCATCATTGAGCAAAATGCTTTGAAAGGTTTGGTTAACACAAGTATGGGCGAAGTGATTATTCGCCCAGAATACACAGAAATTACCACATTGACAGATTCGTATGAGAATGGTTATATTGTTCAGAAAAATGGGAAATATGGTGTGATTGGGGCAGATAGCAAAGTTGTTTTTGAGCCAGTTTATGATGAGATTAAAAAGGTTGCAGCAAATGGGTATTATGTTGTGAGCCAGAATGGGAAAACAGCTTTGGTCAATAGTTCAGGCGAAACAAAATTAGATACTGGTTTTAACTCTATTGAGGAAATTAATGGAGAAAATATGACAATTACTCTAAATGGAGCATATGGGGTAATTAATATGGATGGAACTTCTATTATAAATCCAGAATATCAGGATTTAAAATATATTTATGGAACACATTATATTGCTAAAAAAAATAATTTGTATGGTATTATTGCAACAACAGGAGAAACAGTGGTTGATTTTACATATCAAACAATGCAGTATATAAAAACAGCGGATTTCATACAGGCGGATAAAGAAAATTATAAAAGTGATTTAATGAATCGCAATTTTCAAGTTGTTTTAAGTGATGTGATTATTTCTGAATTGAATTTGAAGGAGGGCTATCTTCGTGTGAGAGAAGGCGAAGATTACAATTATTATAATTTTAAATTTGAAAAAAAGTCAAATCAAGAAATTTTGCCAACTAGAACCTTATTTTTGGTAAAGGAATTTGGAAAATATGGTTATCAAAATAAAAACGGGGAACGAATTGTAGATTGTATTTATGATGATGCAAAAGAGCAAAATAAATATGGTTATTGTGCTGTCAAAAAAGATGGTGTATGGGGCGTCTTAAAATCAGATGGAACAGTGCTAATGCAGCCTTCTGTAAATTTAGATGAATATTTATTTGTTGATTTTATTGGAAATTGGCACTTGAATCAAGATATTAATTTGAAAGTTTATACGAAGTAAGAAGGAACGAAAATGAACAAACAAGAAATCATAAATAAAGTAGAAAATTATGTGAAAAAGGCTTGTGAGAAAGATGAGGCAGGTCATGATTGGTGGCATATTAAAAGAGTTTGCCGAAATAGTATGCTAATTAATCAGCAGGAAAAGGCAGATGAATTTTTGGTCACAATGATTGCACTTTTGCATGATTTATATGATCATAAATTTTACGAAGGAAATGCAGAAGAAAAATTAATCCAAACTTTACAAGATTTAAATGTGTATAATCATATGGCGAAAGAGGATATTGAAAATATCTTATATAGTTGTGTGAATTTGGGGTTTAGTGTTAATTTTTCAGGTCAAAAGGAACTTTCGCAAGAAGGAAAAATTGTTCAAGATGCAGACAGGTTAGATGGAATAGGGGCTATTGGAATTGCAAGAGTATTTACTTATGGTGGCAAAAAAGGACATCTGATTTATAATCCAAATGACCAGATATGTGTTTCAGAAGAGGAATATAGAAAAACAGGCTCGCGAACGTCTATTAGTCATTTTTATGATAAATTATTAAAGTTAAAAGATTTGATGAATACAGATACCGCAAAAATGCTTGCACAAGAAAGGCATCAATATTTGGAGTGCTTTTTGCAGGAATTTTTCAAAGAATGGAATGGTGAAAAATAAAAATGAAAATTAGTTGTGGAACAGATATTATAGAAATTGAACGAATTCAAAGGTCCATTGAAAATTTGGGAGAGAAATTTTTGCAAACAATTTTTACAGAGGAGGAAAGGAAATATTGCGAAGCGAGAAAAGTGCAAAAATATCAACATTATGCGGCAAGATTTGCAGCCAAAGAAGCAGCTTTTAAGGCACTGAGTGGAGCGATAAAAGAGGGAATGGATTGGCAGTTGTTTGAGGTAAAAAAATGTGAAAATGGGAAACCAGAATTAAAGGTCAATTGTGAAGTCAGAAATTTGGAAAATGTGGATATTAGCATTTCGCATTGCAAGCAATATGCAGTTGCTAATGTGGTTGCGACTTTTAAGGAACCAATCCAATTTTTTGATTCACATGCTCACTATAATGATGAAAAATTTGAAGTAGATAGAAAACAGATTATTCAGCAGATTTATGAGGAAGATGTAAGCAAAGTAACTTGTGTTGGTTATGATGTAAAATCAAGTGAATTTGCTATTCAAATTGCTAATGAATATAATTTTGTATATGCCACAGTTCGGCATTTCTCCAAACGATATTGTTGAATTGGAAATTAGCGAAATTGATAAAATTCGCGATTTGGCACAACATAATAAGGTTGTTGCAATTGGAGAAATTGGGTTAGATTATTATTGGAATAAAGAAAATAAAAAAGCTCAGCAGGAATTTTTTATCAAACAGATGGAACTTGCAGATGAGTTGAATTTACCAATTGTTATTCATTGTAGAGATGCTGTAATGGATACTTTGGAGATTTTGAAACACAAAATCAATCCTCAAAAAAGAGGAATTTTTCATTGTTGTATGCTCAATCCAGAGCTTATTAAAGAGGCAGTAAAATTGGGATTTTATATTTCTTTTAGCGGAAATATTACTTTTAAAAGTGCAAAACCAAAAGAAGCAATTGATGCAGTGCCTTTTAATCGAATTTTAATTGAGACAGATAGTCCTTATTTGACACCAGAGCCTTTTAGAAAGGTGAGAAACGATTCACGAAATGTGAAACTAGTGGCGCAAAAAGTAGCGGAGATAAAAGGCTTAACAGTAGAACAAATTGCGAAGATTACATATGAAAATGCAAAAAATATCTATGGAATTAATTAAACCACAAAACGTATTTTCACATTTTGTGGTTTTATCATTTGGTAAGATTGTAATGATATTAGTAAGTTCCTTGTTTTCCATAAAAATTTTTTCCACATTCTTGTGTTTTTGATATTTGACTTGACAAAACAACAAAAGTATGGTTAGATATAAAGTATGAAAAAGGAGGGTTATTATGGGATTAGCAATTATTGCGATTATCATCGTTTTAGTAATTTGGGTAATAGGAATGTATAATGGTTTAGTAACATCTAGAAATAAAGTAAAAAATGCATGGAGCCAAATTGACGTTCAATTACAGAGAAGATTTGATTTGATTCCTAATTTGGTGGATTCTGTAAAAGGTTATATGAAACATGAAGAAGGTGTTTTGACAAAAGTAACAGAACTTAGAACATCTTGGGCCAATGCTTCAACTGTTGGTGAAAAAGCAAAATTGGATAATGAGTTATCAGGTGCCTTAAAAACAATTATGGCAGTTTCAGAGAATTATCCAGATTTAAAAGCAAATCAAAACTTTAGTGAGTTGCAAGAAGAGTTAAGAAATACGGAAAATAAAATTTCATATTCAAGACAATTTTATAACGATAGTGCTACCATGTATAATACAAAATTAGAAGTTGTTCCAACGAACATTATAGCGAATATGTTTAATTTTAAGGCAGAAGAGTTGTTCAAAACAGATTCAGAAGAAGCGAGAAAAAATGTTAGAGTAGATTTTAATAATTAAAAAATAGGGGGGTGCAATGAATTGCGCCCTTTTATTTCAAGGAAAGTGAGGAAATGATGTACGAAGATATTAAGAAAAATAAAAGAAAAACAGGTGTTATTGTGTTTGGATTTTTGCTGATGATAACCCTGATTTTGTATTATATTTGTTATATGTTTGATATCAGTAGTTTTGCAGCAATAGTGATTGCATTGACGTTTTCAATTATTTCAACAATGGCAACATATTATAATTGTGATAAAATTGTGCTAGCGAGTGTAAAAGCACGTGAAGCAACACGTGAGGAGGATTTACAATTAACCAATATTTTAGATGCCTTAATGGTTGCATCTGGATTGGAGCATAAACCACGTTTATATGTGATGGAATCGAACCAACCAAATGCCTTTGCAACTGGCAGAAATCCAGAAAATGCCATTATTTGCGTTACAACTGGACTTTTGGAAAAACTAGATTATTATGAGTTAGAAGGCGTTGTCGCACATGAATTATCACATATTAAAAACTATGATATTTTGCTTTCTGCTGTTATTAGTGTTATGGTGGGGTTTGTGGTAATATTGGCTGATATTTTTACAAGAACAATGTTTCACTCATCTAGTAGAGACAAGGATAATGATAATAAAGGAAATGCTATTTTGATGATAATTGGTTTGATGTTTTTAATTTTGTCACCTATTGTATCTAATTTGATACAACTTGCTGTTTCACGTAGAAGAGAATATTTGGCGGATAGTACAGCAGTTCAATTTACGCGAAACCCAGATGGTTTAATTTCTGCGTTAAAGAAGATTTCAGGAGATGATTCTGAGCTAGAGGTTGCAAGTAACAGTAATAGTTATATGTATATTGAAAATCCATTTCCGAAAAAAAGAGGATATAATGTAAGTAATTTATTTTCAACACACCCTTCTATCGAAGAAAGAGTAAAGGCATTAGAAGATTTGAAATAAAAATTTAAAATCTGACCACTCGTTCTATTCCATTTTGGAAAAAAATGGTATATAATTAAGTCAGCTGTTAGCGAGGAATGAGCTTTACAGATGACTTATACAGTTGCGAAGCAACTGTATACACTAGAAAATGAGAATAAAAAATGGAGAGAAAAGTGATGAAAATAGGATTTATTTTTCCGGGGCAAGGCGCCCAAAGCGTTGGTATGGGAAAAGATTTGTATGAAGCATATGATGAAGTAAAACAAGTTTATGAAAAAGTAAGCAAAATTTCTGGAGTAGACATTGCAAAAATTACATTTGAAGGACCAGAGACAGAATTATTTCAAACAAAGAATACCCAGCTTGCTATTTTGACAATGAGTATTGCAATTTTAGAAATTCTGAAGAAAAAGGAAATTGTGCCAGAATATGCAGCAGGATTAAGCCTTGGGGAATATTCAGCATTGTATTGTGCGGAGGCATTTGATTTTGAAACTGTAACAAAAATAGTAAAAAAACGAGGAGAATTAATGCAAGAATTGGTGCCAAATGGAGATTGGTCAATGGCAGCAATTATGGGATTGGAAGACGAAAAAGTAGAAGAAGTTTGTCAAACAATAACAAATGGATTTGTTGTGCCAGCGAATTTTAATTGCCCAGGGCAAGTGGCGATTTCGGGAGAAAAAAATGCGGTTATACATGCGATGGAAAAAATGAAAGAGGCAGGTGCAAGGAAATGTGTTGAGTTAAAAACAGCAGGACCATTTCATACGGTAAAATTGCAAGATGCGTCAAATGCCTTGCGAGAAGTATTACAAGGTGTGGAAATACAAAATCCTAAGATTTTAGTTGTAAAAAATATAGATGCAAAACCATATTTGCAAACTGATAATCAGCAAGAAATTTTGGCAAAACATGTAATTAACCCAGTTCGATTTTCAGATACGATAAAATATATGATTAAAAATGGAGTAGATACATTTGTTGAGATTGGACCGGGAAAAGTGCTTACAGGTTTTGTGAAAAAGGTGGATAAAGATGTTAAATTAATCAATATTAATAGTGTCGAAACTTTGGAAACTGCAATTCAAGAATTAAAAAAATAGAGGAGGTCAAAAAATGGGAAATGGAAAAACTGCATTAATAACAGGTGCAGCGCGTGGAATTGGAAAAGAAATTGCGTTGAGATTGGCGAAAGAAGGTTATGATGTAGCAATCAATTATCGAACGATGAATGAGGAATTAGAAGCTTTGAAAGCACAAATAGAGTGCGATTTTGGTGTGAAATGTGCACTTGTGCAAGGCGATGTTGCTCAATTTGAAGATGCTGAAAAAATGGTAAATGACACAAAAGAACAATTGGGAAAAATCGATGTTCTAGTGAATAATGCAGGTATTACAAAAGATGGTTTACTTATGAGAATGCCAAAAGAGGATTTTGAAAGTGTGGTTAATATTAATTTGATAGGAACTTTTAATGTAACGAGAAATGTTGTTCCGCTTATGGTAAAACAAAAATCAGGAAGAATTATTAATATTTCTTCTGTGGTTGGCGTTGCAGGAAATGCAGGGCAAACGAACTATTCTGCTTCAAAAGCAGGTATTATTGGTTTTACCAAAAGTTTAGCAAGAGAAGTCGCAAGTCGCAATATTTTGGTAAATGCAGTGGCACCAGGTTTTATTGCGACTGATATGACAAGTATTTTGACAGAAGCTCAAAAAGAAGGAATTAATAGTCAAATTCCACTAAAGAGAATGGGAACAGTAGAAGATGTAGCAAATTTGGTAAAATTTCTAGCATCAGAAGAGGCGTCCTATATTACAGGGCAAGTGATTAATGTAGATGGCGGCATGATAATGTAAAATTAAAAAGGAAAGGAATGGAAAATGGAAAGAAGAGTAGTAGTAACAGGTTTGGGTTGTATCACTCCAATAGGAAATAATGTGGAGGAATTTTGGAAAGGGATTGAAAATACGAAATGTGGGATTGATGAAATTACTGCATTTGATACAACAGATTACAAAGTGCATTTAGCAGCAGAGATCAAAAATTTTAATCCAGAAGATTATATAGATAAAAAAGAAGCTAAAAGAATGGATCGTTTTACGCAACTTGCAATTGTTGCAGCAAAAGAAGCTATGTTGGATAGCAATTTAAAAGTAGATGAAATCGATGCGACGCGTTTTGGATTAATTATTGGTTCTGGAATTGGTGGAATCATCACAATTCATGAAGGTTCTACGATTTTGAATGAAAAAGGACCAAATCGAGTTTCACCATTTTTTATCCCAATGGCAATTAGCAATATGGCTGCTGGAAATGTTTCTATTGAAATTGGAGCAAAAGGGCAAACGTTTAGTTTGACGACTGCTTGTGCTACAGCCACAGATGCAATAGGAGAAGCATGTCGTATCATTCGTCATGGTTACCAAGATGTTATGATGGCAGGTGGAACCGAATCGCCAATTACCCCTATTTCTATTTCTGGTTTTTCAAATATGAAAGCACTAAGTACAGCAACCGATAAAAATAGAGCAAGTATTCCATTTGATAAAGAAAGAAATGGATTTGTAATGGGTGAAGGA
>CAMSEX010000005.1 GCA_947057875.1 uncultured Clostridium sp. | reverse complement strand
ACTTGAATTGGCTGCAAACACAGGTTTTCCACCATTTTTTGCAATGCCAGAAGCCATTGCAACCGCGTGTTCTTCCGCAATTCCCACATCAACAAATTGCTTTCCTGCTAATTTTCGCTTTTCTTCTGTAAAACCAATCGTTTTTGGGGTTCCTGCAACAAGCACCACCACTTTTGAATCTCGTTTCATTTTCTGCAATAAATAATCACAAGTCAAAACACTGTAATTCTCGCCACTAGCTGCTTTTACTGGTTTTCCTGTTTCAACTTCAAACGGCGCGCAATAATGCCAATTTTCTTTGTGTTCTTCCGCCATTTTGTAACCTTTTCCCTTTTGCGTATTGATATGAACGACAATTGGATGGTCAATATTTTTCACTTTTTCAAATGTCTCAATTAATTTTTCAATATTATTTCCATCCTTTTGATAAACATAATCCAGCCCTATTGCCTTAAATAAATTACATTCACAAGTTCCATTACTTTCTCGTAAATTTCTCAAATTTTTATAAAGTCCACCATGATTTTCCGCAATTGACATATCGTTATCATTCACAACAATAATAAAATTACTATTTAACTCGCTACCTGCAAAATCCAAACCTTCCAAAGCCTCGCCGCCACTTAACGAACCATCTCCAATAATAGCAATAATATTTTCATTTTCTCCCTTCAAATCTCTTGCCTTCGCCAAGCCAGACGCCAAACTAACCGACGTAGAAGTATGACCAACATTGAAAAAATCATGATCACTTTCTTGTGGATTTGTATAACCTGAAATATCGTTAAAATGCTCTTCATATAGGTAAGCATCTTTTCTGCCTGTCAACATTTTATGTGGATAACTTTGATGTGATACATCAAATACAAATTTATCTTTCGGAGATTCAAATACATAATGAAGCGCAATAATCGCCTCTACCATACCAAAATTTGGTCCAAAATGTCCACCTTTTTTGCTTAATCTGTTCAATAATGCTGCACGCATTTCTTTGGCTAGTTCCTGTAATTCTTTTGTATTTAAACTTTTTACATCATCTGGGCAGTTTATCTTTTCTAAAAACATATTTCTCTCCTTTACGTATTCAATATAATATTATTTTATCAGATTTTTTCAAATATGCAAGAATTTATTAATTTTTATTAAATTGAATTTAAAAGCCAGAAACAGCCCCCTTATTATAGGTTGCTGTTTCTGGCTAAAATTACTTAAATTACCTTATTACATGCTTACACATTAAATTTTTCGTAGTCAACTTCGCTCACAAATTCAAAGCCTTCCTGCTGCGCGACTTCAACAAGGAACTGGTGGGCAATTATTACATACTTGTTCAAATCCCCTACCTCTTCTGGCGAAATTATTTTATTGTGCCATTCTTTAACATAGAAATCCGGGTCTGTATCATTGCAGTAGTAAACATAGATTTGATAACCATCTATTATTTGAATATTCACACTATAATCTCTGTTATTTCCATATCTAAAATACCTTCTTTCAATAGAGATACAACATCTGTCATTGGAGAGCTTCAACACATCTGGATATGGTTCAATAAATTTATAAATTTCTTCTGGTTTCGTCTCACTCTTTGCCTCCATGATTTCTTCCGCCAGTTCTAAAATTTCTTTCAGAATCATCCAGTTCGCAGCTGGTTCAGCTTCTGTCTCTAACGGCGCTGAAGCAATCCGTTCATTCTCCGCTGCTATTTCCAGTTGCCTCATTTCTTCTTTAGTTGGGTAGCGCCCATCATTTTCCTTCAAAAAAGAAATGACTGCAGTCAGTAAGAAATCTTCTTTCGGTTGCTTTTTCTGAAGATATTTTTCTAATTTCTGCTGAAGACTTTTTCTCAAATATTCCTCAATTTCTTCTTTACCTTTTAGTGTAATTGTACGATAGTCGCCAAGTTCTCCATACATATCTGTGTAAACAGACACCTCACGATTTGTATCTAATGCACTCTGAAAATATTCATTATGTTCTGCAGTAGCTTTAGATACTTCTTTTAATCCCCGTATCACAAAACGATTGACATCTCCATTGTAATTTCTTAACATAATTTTCCTCCTTGCATACATGCATTGTTTTTTTCTATTTTTTGGTTACTTAGACATTATATCATATTATGTTGATTTATACAATATTTTTCACTACACTTTTATTCATTATTTTTTCTCAAAATCTAAAAGTTTCTTTTTTAACTCAATTCCGCCTGCATAACCTGTCAAATCGCCATTACTACCAATTACTCGATGACACGGTATAATAATTGAAATCGGATTGTGCCCAACAGCTCCACCGATTGCTTGCGCCGACATTTTCTCTTTGTACATCTTTTGCGCCATTTCTTTTGCAATTTCTCCATAGGTTGTTACTTTTCCATATGGAATTTTGCACAAAATTTCCCACACTAATTGCCTAAATTCGCTTCCTTTTGGCTTCAAGGGTAACTCTTTGGGCAACGGTTTTTCTCCTGCAAAGTATTGGTTGAGCCAGTATTTAGCTTGTTCCAAAATAGGCACTATTTGCCTAGAAATTTCCTCGTCACAAATCGTGCTTTCAAAATATTTTTGCCCTTGTATCCACAATCCGATAATATTTTTTTCGTCGCTCACTATTTTCAAATTTCCTATTGGTGCTACGTAATCCATCGCATACAACATTTTATTACCTCAAATCACTACATTTTTTCTAATATTTCGATTGCTTCTGAATAATTTTTCAAACTATAATCTGCCAAACGATTAATTTTTTCGCGCTCCCCATCGGAATATTGATCATACATTGCAACTACTTCAATCCCCACATTCTTTGCAGCTTCCACGCCAATCAAAGAATCTTCAAAAATTAAACATTGTTCTTTTTTTACATTTAAGGTTTCCACAACTTTCAAAAAAACTTCTGGATTTGGCTTCATTTCTTTAACGTCTTCCCTTGTGAAAATGACCGAAAAATAAGTAGTAATATCCGCTTTTTTTATCATATTTTGATTTTGTGTTTGATAAATTTGTATATTATTTTTTCCTGTCGTACTTGCAATTGCAAGCACAAATTTTTTTTCTTTTAATTTTTGCAAAAATTCGTCAGCTTGTGGCTTGTAATCAATCACATTTTTAAAAAAATTTTGCCCAATTTCATATCTCATGCCAAGGATTTCTTCTGGTTTTAAAAGTGATTGATATTTTTCTCCCAATACTCTACAATACGCTAAATATGAATTTTCCTCTTGGCTAAAATTTCTTAAAAATTCATCTCTCTGTTTCTGAATTTCACTATTTTTCAACTCCCCTGTATAGCCCAATTTTCGTATCAAATTTTTGTCAATTTCATTCCAAACATCAATTGAATCAATCAAAGTTCCGTCCATATCAAAAATAATAACTTTTTTATTTTTAAACATTTTTCCTCCTAAATTAAATATGACATTAAAATGTCATATTTAAAATTCTAATTTATTGATTTCACTTTTAGCATTCTTAATGCATTCAAAATTGCAATTACAGCAACGCCTACATCGGCAAAAACAGCTTCCCACATGCTAGACAGTCCCAAAGCGCTAAGCACCAACACGAGCACTTTTATCGAAATGGCAAACACAATATTTTCCTTCACAATTCGCATATTTTTTCTCGCCAATTTTATCGCATTGGCTATGCCAGAAGGTTCGTCTGTCATGATGACAACATCTGCTGCCTCAATCGCAGAATCTGCTCCCAAGCCTCCCATCGCAATTCCAATATCTGCCAAAGCTAGAACTGGTGCATCATTAATGCCATCTCCTACAAAAATCAATTTTCCTTTTTCACTTTTTTGCTTCATAAATTCTTCCATTTTTTCCACTTTTCCGTCTGGTAACAATTCCGTATAAACCGCATCCATACCAAGTTTAGCTGCTACACTCTCGCCCACCCTACTTTTATCGCCAGTTAGCATCACTGTTTTTTTGATGTGATTTTGTTTTAGTTTCTTAATCGCATTTTGTGCATCATCCTTAATTTCATCTGCAATTAAAATATAACCCGCAAACCTTCCATCAATCGCCACATACAAAATCGTTCCAATGCTATCACACACCACAAAATCAATTTGCTTTTCTTTCATCATTTTTTCATTTCCAACCAAAACTTCTTGGTTTCCAATTTGAGCAGCAATGCCGCGACCTGAGATTTCTTCTGCTTTTGCAATCAAGTTCTTGTCAATTTCTTTGCCATACGCCTTTTTAATTGACTGCGCAATCGGATGATTGGAATAGCTTTCCGCATGCGCTACTATTTTTAGCAACTCTTCTTTAGCAATTTCGATTGTATTTATTTCTTGCACTTCAAAAATTCCTTTGGTTAAAGTTCCTGTTTTGTCAAAAACGACGATTTCAGCTTGAGAAAGTGCTTCTAAATAATTGCTTCCTTTGACCAAAATTCCCATTTTGGAAGCGCCTCCAATTCCCCCAAAAAAGCTCAAAGGAATTGAAATTACTAACGCGCACGGACAGGAAACCACCAAAAATGACAAGGCTCGATAAATCCAATCTGCAAAGGTCGCATCTGCTACTAATAATGGTGGGAAAATCGCCAAAACGACAGCAATTGCGACTACAATTGGCGTATAAACTCTGGCAAATTTTGTAATAAAATTCTCTGATTTTGATTTTCTGCTACTCGCATTTTCCACTAAATTCAGGATTTTGCTAACCGTCGATTCGCCAAATGCTTTGGTAACTTTAATTTTCAATAAACCATTTAAGTTGATGCAACCACTTAAAACCTCTTCCCCGTCACAAACTTCTCTAGGCACACTTTCGCCAGTTAATGCTTTGGTATCTAAACAAGAATTTCCATCTACAATTATGCCATCTAAAGGCACTTTTTCGCCCGGTTTTACAACAATTATTTCCCCGATTTTCACTTCATTTGGATTGACTTTTTCTTCCGCTCCTTCACGTAATACATTAGCATAATCTGGGCGAATATCCATCAAATTGGCAATGGATTTTCTGGATTTATCCACTGCATAACTTTGAAATAATTCTCCTATTTGATAAAACAACATTACTGCAACGGCTTCTGAAAATTCTCCTACGCCAAACGCACCAAGCGTTGCAACCGACATTAAAAAATTTTCATCTAACATTTTGCCTCTTAAAAGATTGCGCCACGCTTTTTTCAAAATATCTAATCCCACAAACACATAACTTAGCAAAAACAAAGCTTTGTTCATCCACAAATACGGGAAAGAAATTGCCAATGCAAGCACAAATAAAAGCAACGCAATAATAATTTTTATGGCTCTTTTTTTCATAAGCACCTCCTTAAATCTCTTTGATTGTGCAATCTGGCTCTTCTTTTCGGATGACTTTTTTCATTTTTTCTATGATTTCTGATTTGTCATTTTCCTCACATTCGATGCTTAATTTCTCTGTCATAAAATTAATGTTTACTTCCTTTATTCCTGCTATCTTTCCAATGGCTCTTTCCAATTCTGCGGCACAATTTGCGCAGTCCAACCCTTTTATTTCAAAATGATATTTCATAATAAATGACCTCCCTATTTATTTTTTATGTTCAATATGTTCCATGCCAACCTCAAACACTTCTTTTACGTGCTCGTCATCTAGCATATAAAATACTTCTTTTCCGACTTTTTTGCATTTGACAATTCCACTTCTACGAAGCGTTCCTAGCTGATGCGATATTGAAGATTTCGTCATGTTTAAAATATTGGCAATATCGCACACACACAGCTCGTTTTGGTCCAATGCAAATAAGATTTTTACGCGTGTAATGTCCCCTAAAATCTTGAAAAACTCCGCCACTTTGTAAATAACATCATCATCTTTCATTTTAGCACGTGTTTTTTCAACAAGCTCCTCGTGAATGACATTACAATCACATGCGAATTCGTTCTTAGCCATAATTCCCCCTTCCTTAATAAAAATTTTTGTCTTTATAGTTGAATGTTTATTCAACTATAATTAGTATATGCCTTTCTTTCTTTTTTGTCAATATAAAATAAAAATTTTTCTCTTTTTACCAAAAAATGAGGCTGTAAAAAACTTTACAGTCTCATTTTCTATACCTTTATTTTCTCTTAATCAACCAAGAAATCCAAAATATTCATTCCTACTGATGTTTGTGATTTATACAATTCTGTGTATCCACATTTCGTACAAGTTACTGTGATAAATTTTTTATTTTGCACATCAAATATTTTAGCAAAATTTCCTCCTGTTGCTTGAAATTGGTCTTTTTCAAATTCTGTATTACCACATTTTTCACATTTCCATTCCATACTTTGCCCTCTCTTTCTTTTTTCTTAAAAATTATTATAACATATTGGTAAGAAAAGTCAATTTACAATTTCATATAGCTTCCTTGTGGAAACACCAATCTGATTTGAGTTCCTTCTTTTTGCACCGAATTTAACTCAATGGCAATACCTAATTTGTCACACATTTTTTTGCACAGATAGAGCCCAATCCCAGTGGATTTCTTATTTGACATTCTGCCATTTATTCCCGTAAACCCCTTTTCAAAAACACGCGTAATTTCGCCCTTTGGAATTCCAATTCCATTATCGTTGATTAATAAAATAACTTTTTCTTTTCCTTGTTGAGCCTGAATTTCTATCTCTAAATTCTCTTCTTTTCGATATTTGCAACTGTTTTGCAAAATCTGATTTAAAATAAAAACAATCCATTTGCTATCTGTATTTACTTCTATTTCTAAATCATGCAAATTTAGCTTTGTTTTTTCCTGCATCAACAAATTTTTATTTTTCTTAATGCTCTCATTAACGATTTCTTTTAAATTGCTTTTTTTTATGTAATAGTCTTTCTCGACTACATTGCTACGCGCATAAAACAAGGCTTGCTCAATATAATTTTCAATTTTGTCCAGTTCCTCATCAATATTTCGAGTAACTGCATTTTTGTTATTTTCAATAACCATTTTGCTGACCGCAATTGGCAATTTTATTTCATGAATCCATAATTCGATATATTCTTTGTAATCTTCTTGCCAATACTTATACTGATTCACATGCTCTAACATTGATTTATCAATTTGTTCCAACGAATTTTTCAAAATCTTCCCTTCCAAAAAATCTGGCATTTTTATAATTTCTGTGATTAAATATTTTTCATCTAATTCCTCCAACATATTTGCCAAATGCTTATAAAAATTTCTTTTTGGAAAATATTCAAAAAGTAGCCCCAAAAAATACAGCCCCAAAATAGCAATTGGAATATAAATTTTTATAAAGTTCCCAATTGGATAAATCATCAAAAATATCTCAATTGACAAAATGCCTAAAAATAGCAAAAAAAACATTGGTACTTTTTCTTTGATAAAGTCTCTAAATTGCATTTTTATTCCCCTTTTAACAAAATATATCCTTGCCCACGTTTTGTCTCTATCAATTCCTTCAAATTTAATTCTCCTAATTTACCACGCAAACGTGTGATATTCACGGTTAATGTGTTGTCATCAATAAAACTTTCACTATCCCACAAGCACTCCATAATATCTTCTCGTGACACAATTTTCTCTCTGTTTTCTGCTAGATATTTTAGGATTTTAAACTCGTTTCGCGTCAGTTCAATCACAACATCTCCCTTCTCAATTGTGCTTTTTGATAAATTCAAAACAAAATCCTTGCAATCCATTTTGTCTTGCAGACAACTTTCTGCGTTAGTTCTACGCAAAATAGCAGCAATTTTGGCAAGCAAAATCTGAATATTAAACGGCTTGGTAATATAATGGTCAGCACCATAATTAATAGAAATCAGTTCATCTAATTCACTATCTCGACTGGTAATAATAATAATTGGCACCTGCGACTGCTTACGAATTTCCTTGCATACGAATTCTCCATCACTCCCCGGCAAATTGACATCCAATAAAACCAAATTCGGATTTACCACCAAAATATCTTGAATTGTATTATCAAATCGCTCCAGTGATTGCGCCTCATAACCATTGTTATTTAGGAAAATCTCTAATTCGCTACGCAATTTTTCGTCATCTTCCACAATTAAAATTTTTTGCATTGTATTCCTCCACTTTTATGATACCATAATTTTACAAAAAAGGACTATAAAAAAACTCCATCTTCTCAAAAAAAAGCGAGCGAAATTTTAGGCATCACCTAAAATTTCTCACGCAACCTATTGAGTTTTTATAGTTTTTTTTTACTATGTACTTAAGCTATGCAACTTGCAAGCCAAACGCCTATCACAACCAAAATGACAACAATCACAACCCCAAGTAGCAACATTCCTCCTACATAGCCCCAAAATGAATTGGTTTTTTGATAAACAAAATATTCAATTGCTGTACCAATCAATGAGCCAATCGCAACTCCAATAATACTTGCCAAAATAAATTTCATACCATTTTGAAATATAGCACTCACTAACTGAATTACCGCATTTACTGCCCAAGCTACTTTGAACCCATGATTTTTGAAAATATAATAGGAAATATAAGCACCAATCAAAAAACTAATGATTGGAATAATTACTGCAAATATTAGCATTATTTTCCCCCTTCCCTTTTATTCCATTTTTATTATATACAACAAGTCGAAAATTGTCAATTAAAAATTGCAAATTTTCAGGGACTTGTCAAAATTTTCAAAATATGATATAAAATAATTATGGAAGAAAAATTTATGAAAGAAGCCCTAAAAGAAGCGCGCAAAGCCTTTGAAAAAGAAGAAGTGCCTGTTGGAGCTGTGATTGTAAAAGACAATAAAATTATAGCAAGAGCCCACAACATCAAGGAAACAAAACACGATGCAACCAGTCATGCCGAAATTTTGGCAATTCAAAAAGCATGCAAAAAACTGGGTGCTTGGCGTCTTACCGATTGCGATATGTATGTAACATTGGAACCTTGTTCTATGTGCGCAGGAGCCCTTATCAATAGCCGTTTACGAAAATTATATATTGGCACACAGGATGAAAAAACAGGCGCTTGTGGCTCTGTTTTAAATTTACTAGAATATAAATTTAATCATAAAATCGAAATAGAAAAATATATATTAAAGGACGAGTGTGAAAAAATTTTAAAAGATTTTTTCAAGCAATTACGAGCAAAAAAGAAGAAAATTTAAGGAGAAAATCATGAAAAAATTACAAACTTTAAAACGATGCCTTTTTCTATTTTGTATTATCATTATTTTAATGATTGTTGTTTCGATTATTGTAAAATACGAAGTAGAAGGCGAACAAACGCTACCATATCGTTTATCCAAAATTTTCGTGATTAGCACTGTGGAAGGAACCCCTGTCGACGATGGCGAAAATATTTGGAATATTAGTATCAAACAAGTAAACGACTTGTATTGTTATTTAGATAAAAATAACGCATCAGAGGAGACAATAAAACAAATTACATTGCAAAATTTTCAGGTCACGCAAACACCTCAAAAAGGCAATTTGGCGATTTATCGACCAACTGGCGAACTCAATAATTTATACACTCATAGTGAACAAAATTATTTAAACGAAAGTTTAATCTATACAGGCGCAGCTGTGGATGATCTGAAAACACTAGAAATTGGCAATCAAGGTGGCGTTATCGCTTGTCGAATGGCACTGGATAACTTAGGAACTTATATTTCTAATGAAACAACAGAAATCACTTATAATGGAACTTTGCTTACAAATGTAGGAGTCAATATTGAGGAAATAAAGTTTGGTATAAATTTTGATATTTTAATTGAAACGAATAAAAATGTAGTTTATAAAGGCACAATTTCTGTTCAATTGCCAGCTGAAAATGTTATTCTTGAAGGCTCTTCAAACTTTGAAATAACGGATTTTAGTAATGTTGTCTTTAAGAGGTTATAAAAAACAAAGAAATTTGTCGAAAAATGTTGCGTAAAAACTATTGACAAACGACAAAAATAATGTAAAATAGAATCATAACTTTTTTTCTAGAAAGGTTGTGATTCTATGTTTATTTTAAATATCTTATTAGAATTCTATTTATTTTACCTATTTTTCCTAAAAATACAAGTATTTAAAATTTATAGCATTCTTAAAGATTAACAATTTTACTTGGCTCATAGCGATTTGCCACAGAAATTCCAATGTTATTCAAATCCGTATTTTGAGCAATTAATTCATTAGCAACTGTTTGGTAAGCAAGTTCTGGAAAGTTGTTTTCTTTACTCAAGTGTCCTAACATAACCTCTTTCAATTCCTTTTTCAATAATAAATTATAAATTGTTTTTCCTGCTGTATCATTTGATAAATGCCCATGAGGACCACTAATACGTTGTTTCAATAGATATGGATATCTTGACGCTTTTAAAATCTCAGGATCGTAATTTGCTTCCAAAAAAACAAAAGAACTATCATATAATTCCGAAATTAATCGATTATCCATATGCCCAATATCTGTTGCAATACTTAATCTTTTGGTTCCGTTATGAATGCTAAAACCACAAGAATTAGCGGCGTCATGAGGCGTACTAAAAGGATGAATTGTTAAATCATTTAGATTAAAGTCTTTGTCATTTTCAAAAATACGAATATTTTCTTCCGTAATTTTATCACGTTGCTTTTCCATTGCATCCCAAGTTTCTATGTTAGCATATACGGGAATATTATATTTTTGTGAAACTGTACCAATTCCTTGAACATGATCCGAATGCTCATGTGTCACTAAAATGGCATCAATATCAGTAATCGAAGCTCCAACAGAAGTTAAACCTTCACAAACTTTTTTACAGCTAACTCCTGCATCAATTAATATTTTTGTGTGGTTTGAATTAACAAATAGGCAGTTGCCAGAACTGCCACTATATATACTACAAAATTTTATCATAATTTTATCCTGTTTCTATCTAAATTTTATCAATTGTTTATTACATAACGGAAGTATTTTGTAAAACTATTCTTCTGCTCTTTCAATTTTAGCACCTAATTTTCGGAATTTTTCTTCAATATTTTCATAGCCACGATCGATATAATTTAAGTTGTAAATTTCTGTTTTTCCTTTTGCTACAATTCCTGCAATAATTAAGGCTGCACCTGCACGTAAATCACACGCATAAACTGGCGCTCCTGTCAATTTTTCCACACCTTCAAAAACAGCACTTTTTCCTTGAGCGGTAATTTTAGCCCCCATTTTATTGAGTTCAGCAGTATATTGAAAACGTGATTCCCAAATGCTTTCATTAATAATACTTGTCCCCTTTGAAAGAGACAAAACAACCCCCATTTGTGGTTGTAAGTCTGTTGGAAAGCCTGGATATGGCAATGTTTTTATGGTTGCTTTTTGTGGTCTTGTATTACACCATACACGCAAATGATCACCATTCGCATCAACATTTCCACCAATTTCCACAATTTTAGCTGTAATCGATTCTAGATGCTTTGTAATACAATTTTTTATTTTAATATCTCCTTTTGAAGCCACTGCCGCAAGCATAAAAGTACCTGCTTCAATTTGGTCAGGCACAACAGAATACGTAGCATTTCCTTTTAATTCTTTGACACCATTAATTTTGATAATATCTGTTCCAGCGCCACGAATATCGGCTCCCATTGTGTTCAAAAAATTAGCAACATCTACAATATGTGGTTCTTTAGCAGCATTATCAATAACCGTTGTCCCATTTGCTAAGACACTTGCAAGCATAACATTAATCGTTGCACCAACTGATACAACGTCCATATAAATAGAATTTGCATTGAGTTTTTTCGCTTTTGCTGTAATGTTTCCGTTGGAAACTTCAACATCTGCACCAAGTGCCTCAAAACCTTTAATGTGTTGGTCCACAGGTCTTGCACCTAAATTGCATCCCCCCGGAAGTCCAACTTGCGCCTTTTTGCATCTTCCTAGTAATGCTCCAATGAGATAATAAGAAGCTCTAAATTTGCTTGTAAGTTCCATTGGTGCCTTGTAAGAAGTTATATTGGTATTATCTATTGTTACTTCATGTTCAGAGTTCCAAGTAATCTGAGAACCTAAACTTTTTAATATATCACAATATAATTTTACATCACTAATATTTGGTAAATTTTCAATTGTACACACTCCGTTGACTAAAAGAGTTGCAGGAATAATCGCTACGGCAGCGTTTTTTGCGCCGCTAATAATGACATCGCCTTTTAAAGGGGTATTACCCGTAATGATTAGTTTTTCCAAACCGATTCCTCCCATATTTAGTAATTATCTGAAGTACAAAAATACATTCATATCGAACTATATCACAAAATTTTCACTTTTACAATACAATTTTGGAAAAATTTTAAGTTTCTTTTTAATGATTATTAATAATATTCACATAATATGGTATAGTGTATATAGATTAAAATTAGGAAAGTTGGATACTACAAATATAGAACGGTTAATTGAAACCTCATTAAACTGATACAAAAACACCTTGTAGGGGGCGAATAAAAATTCAGCCCCCTAGTTTTTTTCTTGATTCATCAATTCAAGAATTTTAAATTTGAACTCAATTTCTGGAGAAGTTTCTGAAACGATTTCAAATTCCTCTTCGGAAAGATTTTCTTTCAAATAAGTTTCGCCTTCTTCTTCCACAACACCCGCAGAAACGCTCACAAAACACAACGGAGGGAACAGTGAACACCACCAATTTTGACCTTTGGCGTCCCCAATTTCAATTTTCAAAGCATCATAATCTCCTGCTGGAAGCGAGATATTTCCATAATATTTGGTTGGAAAATAAAAATTTCCGATTTCAACATTAACCGAATAATCATACCCATTTTCATGAATTGCTTTTTCTGCAATCTTCTTGAAATCCTCAATATGTGCTTCTGATAACTCTATCACAGACTGTTTGTCTTGCTTTGCCGTATTTAAAGTTTCCATGTACTGCAAAATAGCATCACGTACTTTTAATTTGAGTGCTTGGTCCTCCTCTGAATCGCTATTTGCCAAAATATGCAGCCTGAAAATATTGCTCGAAAGTCCATTTGACACATTAATTGCATAGGAGTGCGCATTGATAATAAAAAATGTAATAAACAAAATGATAATGATTGTAAGATTTTTTAAATTTATAGAAAATTTTCTCATTTTTGATTTCCTTTCTAAATTTTATAAATTTTTCTATTAAATTCAGTATTAACCAAAATTTAAAATTTATGCAAAACAATATTACAAAAACATTACAATTTTGTTACAAAAATGTAACAAAATTCGCGTGTTGAAATAAGTAGAAGCATCACTAAAAACGTCGGAAAATGTGGATTTAGCACGTTTTTTGAAAGCCAAATTGTTGAAAAATGTCTAAAAATAGCACTTTTTGTCAAAAAAGGAACTGTAAAAATATTTGACTTGTTTTATATTAAGTGTTAAAATCCTAATTATGAAATATATGGAGGTAATAATATGAATAAGAAAAGGTTATGCTGTTTTTACGTCAACGATATTCATTTGATTACAATGCTTTTGCCATATATAAACGAAAGAATAAACGAATCCACTGAAATTATAACAGTATTAGAATCAGATATTAGTAAAAGCGTGAAAAAAGTGATGAATGGAATACACGGGAAAAGGTCTGAGAGTTTATTGAAAATTGATTGGAGAAATAAGGGAGTAGATGAGTTATATAACATAAATGTGCAAGATAAACTTATTTTAGTTTATGGAAATGATGAATTTATAAAAGAAGCAAATATTATAATAAGTAATAAAAATGAAAATTGCGAAATTTTAAATTGCTACGAAATGATGCAGGGTAGCTCAAAATTGCAGGAAATTCTAGACAAGCACGACAAAGTAGTAAATACAACTGGGGAAAAATATCCTGAGGAAGTTTTTACAGGATACACGAAAAAAGTAGCTATTTCTTAATTTTTTAGATTGAATATTGATAGAAAATAAAAATCTTTCTATCAATATTTTTTCATATATTCGATTATTTCTTTATCTGGAATTTGCAAAATTTTTATGATTTTCTTAATGGTTTCTATTTTTGTTTTATCTTCATTCCTTTCAATTCTCTGCAATTGTCTTGGGCTAATGTTAAGCATTTCTGCAAATTCTTCTTGAGTTAAGTTTTTCTTTTTTCTATTTTCTTTTATCATATTATCACCACGACTTATTATGTCATATTTACTTTTTGAATAACACGTCATAAGATGTCATATTTTTCAAAAATATATTGACATCTTTATTATTATTTGATAGTATCTTTTTACGACATAAAATGTCGTAAAGGAGGAAATCAAATGAAAAGTAAGTTAGATGTTCAAAAAAAGAAAGGGACAGAAAACAAAGGTATCACATTAGTTGCACTTGTGATTACAATTATTGTGTTGTTGATTTTGGCAGGAGTATCAATTAATTTAGTAGCAGGTAGCAACGGAATTTTAGGAAAGGCGACAAAGGCAGTAGATGTGAACAACATGGCGAAAATTAAGGAAGAAATTGAGCTCAAAATCGCAGAATTGCAAATGGATTATTACATGAAAGATAACAATTTTGCAAACATAAATGATTATGTAAAAGCAGAATTAGAAAAAGGAGTGGAACTCCCAAATGGAGCAGAAATTTCGTGTGATAGTAATGGAAATTTAAGTTATGAAGGGGTAGAAATTGGAACTTTAAATCCAAATGGAAGTGTAACAATTGATGGCGAATTAAGTGGTTCTCAAATTGTAACAAAATACACAGTTTCTTATAATGCCAATGGAGGACAAGGCGGACCTGCCAATAAAAAATATGCAACAGGAGAAAATGTAACAATTGATTTTGCGACAAAACCAACGAAAAAAGGAGCAAATTTTTTAGGCTGGGCAAGAACGCAAAATGCAACAACACCAGAATATACGAATTCAGGAAGTTTTACTATGGGAAATCAAAGCGTGACGTTGTATGCTGTGTGGGAAACGTTAGCAGGAACAGCAGCAATTATGCCAGAGTATTATGGAGATAAGGTAAACTATTCCGCAAATGGTGTAAGCGATTGGCAAGTGTTCTTGAATGACGGAAGCAATGTTTATTTGATTTCAAGTAATTATGTGCCAAATAGTGGAATGAGTTTAGAAACAGGAATAGAAAAAGTAGAGGGAAGTGATTATCGAGTATATACCAGTAACCCAACTCAGTTATTTAATTGGTTAACAAATCCAACAAATTGGAGTGCCTATGCAACAGGAGTAACTGGTGCAACAGCAATGGGAGGGGCAACTAAACCGCAATTTACAGATAGCTATAATGCAAAATATGGCACAAATCATTCCACTGGATTGGACACGACGAGTGATGGCTATACAATAGAAAATAATGTTGAGCCATATAAAACTGAAGGAAAAGAAAATTGTGCATCCTATTGGTTAGCTTCCATGCCATCCGATAAACAAATCGATGTCTGGTGCATCTATAATACAGGTTTAGTAACTGCTGTTAATTATGCCGCTTATGGAATATATCGAGGAATTCGTCCTCTTGTAAAATTACCTGTTAATGCAAAGATGAACTGGAGTGGCACGGCTTGGATTTTAGAAAATTAAAATTATAGTAACACAAAACGTGGGAATAAAAAAAACACGTTTTGTGTCTTTTTTATAATAGCATTGTGTGAATTTTAGAGTATTACTCAAATATTTTCTGATACCATTTTTTTGTATGCTCTAATAATTCATCTAAAGAATAGGCACTCATATTTCTGAAATATTTTAAAAATTCTGCCACTACGCCATTAATAAAAAATTCAACATCTAACTCTAAATCAGGAGTATAATAAATATTTTTCAAAGCCAAAAAAATCTTTTGTGTTGCCATTTTGCGCAATTTCTCCAAAAAATACAGCGTTTCATTTGAAGAAAGTAACATCTTATACGTTTCCTCGTTCTTTTTTAAACACGCAATAATTTCCTCAAAATAATTTAAAATATCTTGATTGCTATACAAAACCTTATCATCACAGGTTAGCAGTTCAATTGTCTCTAATTCATAATCTTTGGCAACTTCATAGATATCGTCGTAATGTGTATAAAATGTGCTTCTGGTAAGCTCAGCACGTTTTACAAGTTCAGTTACTGTAATTTTGCTAAGTTCCTTTTTTTCTTGAATTAGTTCTGCAAAAACCTTTTTTATTAATTTTCTCGTTTTTTTAGAAGATGCATTTAAACCTTGTACTTTCATTTTTACCAATCCTTTATTTTTTGTAGTTATATCATAATTTTGAGCAAAAAGATAGACATTTTTATAAAAAATGTCAAAATTTAGACACTTTCATAAAATTTATACTTTCCTTTCATTTTCAAAGCGCGTATAATAGAAAAATGACTATAACAGAAAGGGTGATGAAACTTTTGAAAAAAATTACAGATTTTATGATTAACAAAAGATATTTTATTTTAGTTGTATTTGGCGTGCTATCCATTATGTCGATTTATTTTTCAAAACAGGTAAAAGTAAATTATGACATGGCGGAATATCTACCGAGTACGTCTGAAACACGAATTGGGATGGACATTATGAATGACAAAATTGACGCACCAGAAAGTAGTTCCTTAAACGTGATGCTCGGAAACCTGAGCCAAACAGAAAAGCAGGACATCAAAACTTATTTGGAAAATGTAGAAGGTGTTTCAAGTGTGGATTACGACGAAACAGAAGACTTCAACAAAGACAATTACACTTTGTACATCGTTAATGTCGAGGCAGACGAAGAATCCGAAATTGCAACAAATGTTTACAACGAAATAACCGAGCATTTTAAAGACCAAGAATTACATACAAGTGGCGCCATTTCGGACAGAAATATTCCTGTGTTGCCAACTTGGATTGTAATTTTGGCAATTTTCTGTGCTTTGCTCATTTTGATTATCATGAGCGATTCTTACGTGGAACCATTTTTGTTTTTGGGAGCGATTTTGGTTGGCGTTCTTTTGAACAAGGGCACCAATATTATGTTTGAGAGCGTTTCCAATATTACGGATTCGATTGTGGCAATTTTGCAATTGGCGCTGTCAATGGATTATTCGATTATGTTGATGAACCGCTACAACCAAGAAAAAGAGAAAACGCCTGACAAAGTCATAGCCATGAAAGAAGCGCTGTATCACGCTTTTGGCTCAATTGCAAGCAGCTCAGTCACGACCATTGTTGGACTTCTGGCATTAGTTTTCATGAGTTTTACCATTGGGCGAGATTTGGGATTTGTGTTGGCAAAAGGCGTATTGTTTAGCTTGATAAGCATCTTCTTTGTACTTCCAGCGCTAATTTTGATTTTTGATGACGCAATTAATAAAACAAAAAAACGAAGTCCAAATATTCATTTAGAAAAATTAGGCAAATTGAGTTATCATATTCGACCAATTTCAATTTTTATGTTTATTGGAATTTTCGTGCTAAGTTTTCTTTCAAAAGGAAATTTGGGCATTTTGTATACCGATTCAGAAGACAATGCAGTCTCAAGTGTGTTTCCAGAAAACAATCAAATGGCAGTTATTTATAAAAATGAAGAGGAAGAAAAAGTAGCTAGCTTGCTAGAAAAATTGGAAAATCTAGATAACGTAGATGACGTTTTAGGTTATGGAAACACCATTAATCAGCCACTTACGTACGACAACTTGGCACAAAAATTAAATGATTTAGGCTCTGATGTCAATATTGAAGATTATTTGCTAAAAATTTTGTATTATAACTATTATAATAAAGAAGAAAATAACACAATGACGTTTAACGAATTCATAAATTTCATTCAAACCGAAGTGTATAGCAACCAGAAAATAGGGGAGGAGTTAGACACAGAAAGTCGCAAAAATATTGACCGTTTGGCGCAATTTACGACTCAAAATTCAATGCAACAATTGCGCAACGCAAGCGAAATTGCTACCATTTTGGAAATGGAGCCAAAAGATGTTGAAGATGTTTTAATTTATTATAATTCAAAGCACAATCATTTAAAATTGACAGTCGCAGAATTTATTGATTTTATCAACAAAGACGTTTTAACAAATCCCGAATATGCGGGCAAAATTAGCCAAAGCAACCGTGACCAGCTGAACACCTTGTTGAAATTTACTAACCAAACAACCAATACTACGAAAAAATCGAGTGCCGAAATGGCTGCCTTGTTTGGTATGGACGCAGGTTCAATGGAACAATTATACAAATATTACGTGAGTTTGAACGATATTGTCACACGAATGAGCATTGCGGAATTTTCAAATTTTGTGCTTAGTGATATGCTAAACGACCCGCAATATGCCAGCAATTTTGATGAAGCAACCATTCAAAACATTCGCATTTTGAATACTTTTAGCAATCGCGAAATAATTGATAGACAAATGAATTCTGCCGAGCTAGCGAACGTATTTGGCATGGACGAAAAACTGATAAAACAGTTGCTACTTCTAAAATATAGCACGATTGGCACTGGAAATACGCTGTCTGTCACAGAATTTATCAATCACGTGATGACTTTAAAAGAAACGACGCATTATTTGGACAGCGTGGATTTGAGTGATTTGGAGCAAATTGCAATTTTAGCTCAAAATCCAAACAATATGAATACCACAAAAATGAACAAAGCTGCTTTGGCAAATATTTTCAATGGTGTGCGAGTTAATTTTGTGGAAAATATTTATTTGCTGACTGGCTTGAAAGACGACTACACCATGACGCCACAAGAATTTATCAATTTTGTGCTAACCACGTTAGGAACCGCAATTGAGGATAGTGTCGATGCAAGCGCATTTTCGGTTGATAAAGAAACATTAGATAAGCTAAAATTGCTAAAACTGATTATTGATGACTCAATCCAAACCAATAAAACAAGATATTCTGCCCAGCAGATTTCTCAGATTTTAGGAATTCCAGAGGCGCAAACTCGCCAAATTTATGCCTTGATTGCTTTTTCGCAGAACGAAACTACAACTTGGACTGCAAGCCCAAACGAATTAGTCAATTTGATTTTGACAAATAGCAGTAATCCAAGTGTGGCAGCTAATTTGCAAGAAGGCACAATAGCACAACTGCAATTATTAAATAGCATTATGACAAGCACCTTAAATGGAGCCAATTATAATTACAGCGAATTAGCGACATTTATTGGGATTGACGAGGCGAAAGTCAAAAGTATTTACACATTGTATCAAGTAAATCACACAAGCCTGCAACTGACACCAAACGAATTTGTGGATTTTGTGTTAGCCCACCGAAATGACAGCACGCTTTCTGGCAGTTTGTCAGCCGATAAAATCAGCGATTTGCAAACAGTTCAGTCTGTTATGACTGGCGTGAAAGTTGGCAAAAAATATAGCAGTTTAGAAATATCAAACTTGCTTAAAATTAACAAAGCAGACTTGGATTTGCTTTATGGTTTACATGTTTCCAAACATAAAAATAGTCAAACAATTTCGTTGCAAGAGTTGGTAGATTTTCTTTTAAAAGAAATGATACCAAATCCAGATTATACAGACCGCTTTGATACTGAAAAAGCGACCAAACTAAGTACGATTCAAGGAATTATGAATGCTACAATCAACAACACCAAATATACCAAAGACGAAATATTTACAATTTTAGCAGTTTTAACCGATTCGCTAGATAAAAACATGGTAGATTTGTTATATGTGTACTATGGAAGTAACCGAGAATACGATGAAAACTGGACTTTGACAGTGCAAGACTTTGTGTCATTCTTAAATGAGAACATTTTGAATGACATTCGATTCGATGATTTTCTAGAGGAAGAAATGCGAAACAGCATTACAGATGCAAAAACAACCATTCATGATGCCAAAAAATTGTTAGTTGGCAATGGTTATTCAAGGATTGTACTAAATACCAAATTTGCACCAGAATCAGAGGAAACATTTGCATTTATCCAAATGGTCAAAGATTTATTTGCTGTACATTTGGATGAAGTTTACATCATCGGGAATTCTCCAATGGCATACGAAATGAGCCAAACGTTTAGTCGTGAGTTAGATTTTATTACAGTTTTGACAATGATTGCGATTTTCGTAGTTGTGGCATTTACGTTTAAATCCATCATCATACCAATTATTTTGGTGCTTACAATTCAATGTGCAGTGTATTTAACCATGGGAATTTTGTCGCTCTCTGGCGGAACCGTTTACTTTATTTCTCTTTTGATTGTGCAAAGTATTTTAATGGGCGCAACAATTGATTATGCAATTTTGTACACGTCGTATTACTTGGAACATCGAAAAACAATGCCTATCAAGCAATCGATTATTCAATCGTACAATCAGTCTATTCACACGATTTTGACTTCGGCTTCGATTTTAGTCATTGTGACATTAATTGTGGGGCATTTTGCATCAGCTATCGCAGCAAAAATTTGCAAAACGATTTCACAAGGAACGCTCTGCTCAACTATTTTGATTTTGCTACTTTTGCCAGCAGTTATCGCCGCATGTGATAAGGTAATAATAAGAAATAAGAAGTCATAAAACTACTTATTAAAAATATGGCATGAAAATGTCATATTTTTTTGTATTTCTGTTATAATCAATCATTAATTTGCTAAATACAAAAAAACTGTTGACAAATTATGTAAAATATGATATGTTATGAATAGATATTTACGATTGATTTACGCTAAACAATAATTTTTTTAGCAAAAGAGTAAATATACTCTATAGAAAGGAGAGAAAAACTATTAACAAACACACCTTAAACAGGAGGTAAACAATGGCTTCAAAGTTATTAGATTTAAAACCAAAACGGTATCGTTGTCCAAATTGTGGAAAGTGGCATGATTGGAATAACGACTCATTAACTAGTTATTCTTTTGAAGATTATGCAGCAGTTCATTGCACATCTTTACCAGATAAAGGAGACCATATTAACAAATTTTCTTCTTATCCTGATGGCATTTGCTACGCTTCAACAAGCCTATGCTTAAAACAACCTATATCAATGCTACACCAAATTCCATTTTTTCTAATGAATGTAAGTAATAATAAACCTATTATCACTTACACTCTTGGTGATATAAAATCTTATATAGAATCTTGTTTTGACGATTCTTTCGATATTAAAGATGATTTAGTAAATTATGATTGTTCTAAATGTTTTTTTAAAAAAAAGTGTAATTTGAGAAAATCACTTATTAACTCTTCTGCTTCAACAATTACAATAGGCTTTGAATTTGAAAAGTCAGATTATGATGAAATTGTAAATTCTCTTTATCCTGAACCAGTAACAGAATTTAAGGAGGTTATCACTATGAACAACGAAAATAAAACAACTGTCTGGCAGCATCTTTATGAAAAATCTCCAAAGGAGAACGTGGAACTTGTGAAAACTTGGATTCGCAAATACGAAAAGCCGATCAAGTGGGCTTTACCTGTAGTTACCGTTTATGCAGCTTACCGGATTTTGAATTCCTCAAAAATTACAGTTGAAAATATCGACAATAAATGCCGCAAGGCATTAGGCTTTCATTTAGATATGCTACAGGATAAGAAAAGCTTAAAACACCTCATGGCTTTTGGCGGACTGACAGCTGCTGCCTATACTGCAATTAAAACTATTTCACTTGTCAATAACAAAGCAGAAATATCTGTAGAAGAAGTGGAAAAAGGTTTGCAGAATGTAGAAAAAGCAAGCAAAAAATTCGCTTGGATTCAAGCAAAAACAGAAGCTTTATTTCCTGTGGCGGTATCTGTTGTCATTGTTTATGTAATGACGCAGAAACCTGTATCGTTTAAAAAACTCAAATCCTTCTTTGCAAAGGCAGAAATTCCTACAAAGTTAGAGCTTTATGGCGAAATGTTAAAACTGTTTTTGACTGAGAAACTGCACATTAATTCAGACAATGAAGCAGAAATTAAGAAATTCAGAATCTTTGCTCTTTTGGCTAGTGTCGTTGGAATGAGCATATTTCTATATGGCAGAAAAGTACTGGGCGACAAAGCCGTTAAAAAAGAAGGTGAAAATAGCAAGGTAAATCAGAAAGCCAAAGCTTTTGTAAAGCAACTTCTGCAAATCATGAAGAAACTTATGCCGACAGCATTTTCTGGAATCTGCACTTACTTAGTTACAAAAAATATTCTGAAAGAGGATGAATTCATGGAAGATTTATTTGACGACAATTTTGAAGAAATAACAGAAGATCTGGAAACTACAACAGCGACAGATACAGAGTTTCAGGAAGTAGCTGAAGAAACAGAATTTCCAGAAGTTGTTAAGGAAAAAATACAGAACCAGACAGAAACAAACGAATAAATTTACATGAAATAATAAAATAGTTTTTATCTCTGAAGTCCTACAAGGGCTACCTTGTAGGACTTTCAGTTTACAAATTATGTAAAATATAATATAATCTATTTATATAACTCTAAGTTAAATAGAAAGTCAAAGATCGGAAGAGCGTCGTGTAGGGAAAGAGTGTAGGTTATAGTGT
>CAMSEX010000004.1 GCA_947057875.1 uncultured Clostridium sp. | reverse complement strand
AGATGACGAGAGGTGACTGGAGTTCAGACGTGTGCTCTTCCGATCTCAGAGTTTAAATCAGATAAAGGCTTCTACGAATATGACAGCAGAGGAAATGCAAGGATTGGAACAGGTCATGAAAGACGTCTATATGGATAATTTTGGCGAAAGTATAGATGATGTCGGAAACAGCTTGTCAGTTATTAGAACACAAATAAAAGACTTAAATGACGAAGATTTGAAGAGTATTACAGAAGACGCGATTGCTTTGAGGGATACTTTTCAATATGAAGTGAATGAAAGCGTTAGAAGTGCCAAAGCTCTTATGGACCATTTTGGCGTAAGTGGAAAAGAAGCCTATACTTTGATTGCACAAGGTGCACAGAATGGATTGGATTATTCAGGCGAGTTTTTGGATAATATTAATGAATATTCGGTACAGTTTAAGAAGTTGGGATTTTCGGCGGAAGATATGTTTAATATTTTTGAAAGTGGTACAAAATCAGGAGCTTTTAATTTAGACAAGATTGGCGATGCAGTAAAAGAGTTTTCCATTCGTGCGATTGATGGGTCTAATACAACGGTAGAAGGTTTTAAAAAATTAGGGTTAAATGCGGATAAAATGGCGAAAAAGTTTGCAAGTGGTGGAGAGACAGCAAAGAACGCATTTTTTGAAGTGATACAGAAAATTGGGGCAATGGATAATAAAGTGGAACAATCGATTGTTGGTGTAGATTTGTTTGGTACTATGTGGGAAGATTTAGGTCCAGAGGTAGTGACACAGCTTGGCTCTATTCGTGATGGCTATGATAAAACGGCGGATACCATGAAAAAGATAAATGAAGTGAAGTATGATGATGTGGGGAGTGCTTTGGAAGGCATAAAGAGAAATTTGATTGTTTCGATTTCAGAGCCGATTAATAAAGATGTTTTGCCGATTATTAACAAAATGGCAAATGATGTGAATTGGGATAAAGTCGGTAAAAAAGTGAGTGAAGTAGTTGGGCAGATTGTTGGATGGATTGAAAAATGGGTAAAGAAATTTGAGAATTTGAATACAGAACAAGTGCTTACGATTGCGAAGGTAGGTGCTTTTGTTTTGGCGGTTAAACCAGCAATTTCAATTATTCAAGGGTTGTATTCTGGAATGAAAACAGCAGTAGGAGGTTTTAAAACATTTAAGGAAGCGATGGATGTGGCAAGAGGTGTAACGACAACAACTTCAACAGCGGTGAGTGGATTAGCAGGTGTGTTTTCTGCCATTACAAGTCCAGTTGGATTGGCTTGCTTAGGGATTGTGGCAGCAATAGGAGGAATTGCTACAGCGGTAAAAATATCGGAGGCTAGCACAAAAGAGGCATTTACGAATATGGGAAATGGAGCGACTGATTTTATCAATGGAATTGATACAGCAAAATCACATTTAGGCGAATTTAATTCCACGTTATTTGCTTCTTCTGAAGAACAACAAGAACTGCAAACACAAATGGACGAAGTTCAAAAAGGGATTACGAATATTTGTAAAACGGCTTCAGATGAAAGAAGAGGTTATACACAAGAGGAAATTACGCAATTGGATGAATATTTTACAAAGTTAAGAGAATTAAATCAAAGAGAATTGGAGATACAGCAGGAAATTTCAAATGCAATTACACAACAAGCAACAACGAATGCAGAAACATTTCAAGGAACATTGGAGGAATATGAAATACAGTCGCAAGAATGGATAAAAACAGCACAGGAACAAAAAGATAAAACGCTTGAATTAATCGAATCTCAAACAATAGAAGAAATTGCTTTGTTGAATCAAAAATATGGTGAACAAGCAGATGTGCAAAATGAGGCATATGCAACGGAGTACAACAATATTATGGCACAGAAACAGAGCAAAATTGATACTGCAAATGCAGAGGTGGCAGAAATTTGTCAGGCTTATGCGAATGGTTATTTGGAACGAGGTGCACAAAGTGATGGATTTTATACAGTGATTCAAGAACATAATTCTAAAATAGAAGAGGAAAATCAAAGACATCAAGGAATGATTGATTCGATTAATCAAAATGCGTATTTGACGGAGGCACAGAAACAACAGGCATTGGAGGAAGCAAATGACAAACATGAAAAAAACTTGGGGAAAATTTGGAAACAAATTTACAAGAATATGAATGAAAGTCAAGAAGAACAACTTGGAGTATGGATTGCTAGTGTTTCTCAAACGGAGTTGTATGGGGGACAGATGGATGAAAAAACACAAAACCTAGTTAATAATATTTTAGATAGTTATGATAAAATGCCAAAGGGAACTCGAGAATCGATGAAAAATGCAATGCAACCAATGCTAGAGGAAATGGAAAAAAAGGAACCTTCTTTGTTTGCAAAAGCAAAAGGAATTGCAGATGGAATATTAGGGAGATTGAAAAAGGCTTTTGATATTAATTCCCCTTCAAGAAAAACACGAGCTATATTTAATAGCGTAATGGAAGGTGCAGAAAAGGGAATTGAAGATAAAGAAGAATATTTGTATGAAATGACGGATGGTGTGGCAAATCATGTTTTGAAAAGTTTTAATGGGATAAAAAAAGAAGATTATTTTTATAAAATGGATATGATTGGCTTGAATAAGCTAGGGAATGACGTACAAAAATTACGAATGAATTGGAAGTTGGAAAAATTACAGGAGAATGGTTGGCGAAATAGTTTAGGAAACTATAATCGTGTAGCATTAAGTGAACAGAAGGATAATTTAGACATAGACAAGCTGACATATGCATTTAAATCAGCCATAAAAGACATGACAGGAAAAGTAATCTTAGATGATGAAAAAATGGGCAAGTTTGTGATTGAAAAAGTCGAGGAGGCGATCTATTAATGTTATATTTTAAATTTAAAGATATTGATAGCAGAGAAATTGAGGGGCTGGTTGTTTGTGAGCTTCCTCCTATCACAAAACCAGCAAAAAGGGTGGAATTGATTGATATTGAAGGAAAAAATGGCGACATCATTGTAGATAATGGGTACTCTGCTTATGATAAAGAAATTAAGATTGGATTAACAAGAAATTATGATTTACAGGCAATTGTTCAGTGGTTAGACGGAAAAGGAAAGTTAATACTGTCAAATGAAGAAGATTATTATTATGAAGCAGAAATCATTGAACAAATTGATTTTATGCGATTAGTAAAGTTTAAAACAGCAAATGTTCGCTTTCATGTACAACCAATTAAGTATTTGAATTTTGAACCGAAAAGGGTAATTACTAAAGAGGATATTGACAATAACGTAATTGAGAATTTAAGGATAAGAAATCAGGGCTATATGGATTGTAGCCCTATTTTTACACTCTATGGTTCTGGCGAATGTAGCTTGTATATTGATAATGCGCAATGCTGCAGTGTGGATATAGATGATAAGTTTGTTGTTTTGGATGGAATTGAGCAGGAAGCATATAAGGGAAATGTTTTGAAAAATACA
Source organism: uncultured Clostridium sp. (assembly GCA_947057875.1). GTDB lineage: Bacteria > Bacillota > Clostridia > TANB77 > CAG-508 > Scatovivens. The sequence goes on along the minus strand of CAMSEX010000004.1, from coordinate 19,393 downwards.
AGGATGAATGGGGAATTTCCGATTTTGAAAGCTGGCGAAAATATGGTAAAAGTGACGGGAGAAGGTTTTAAAAAAGTTGAAATTCAAGTTATGAGTAAATTTTTATAAGAAAGGAGAAAGAGAATGTTTATTGTGAGTAATCGAAATATTGTGATGAATAAAGGCGATTTTGGCGTGATTTTGGAATTTGAGTTTGATAGAAAATTACCATTTTCGGTTGTGATTACAATAAAGAAGGGTAATTCAATTGTGATTACTAAGAATTATACTGATGTTTCGACTGGCGGAATTGAATTTTGTTTGACAAAGGCGGAATCGGACAAGTTAAATGTTGGCGAGTATACTTGGAATATGTATCAGTATTATGAAGGTAGCCTAAAAAATACATTGGTAGCAGGCAAATCTTTCATTGTAAAGGAGGGGGCTTAAAATATGAGTAATTGTAGTTATATAAAAATTAAAACACCGCCTTACGTGAAAATGCCTGCTTATTTTGCGATAAAGATTAATGATAATGGCGAAATGATTGTTACAGTGGATGACAAAAAAGCATCTGCAAAAATAAATGAAAATGGAGAATTGGAGGTAAGGGAGAAATGAGTACATTTAATTTGGGGGTTGTGGCACCGACCCATAAAGGTGTTTATAATGTGAATACTGCATATAAGGCAAGAAATATTGTAAGTTATAATGGTGGGGCATATATGGCAAAACAGGATTGTCAAGGTGTTAATCCAGAAAATGCAGAATATTGGGGATTGCTTGCAGAGGCAGGACAAGGAACACCGATTGTTTATAATGGGTCTTTCAGTAGTTTACAAAGTGATAGTGTAGCAGATAAAACAAAGGTTTATTTGATTTCAGATGAGAATGATACCAATTATTTTGGTCATATAGTATTTTGGAATGGTTCGACTTGGGTTGATGGGGGAGAGTATGCTGGAATATTGGATCAAAGTATAGAATTAGAAAAGTTAAATCCAAATGTTTATAGAAATTTAGGTCCGTATTATATTTTTGGGAAAGAACAACCAGAAATAGCAAGTAATGAAAGTTTATCAATTAGAATGCAACTTAACAAAGAAATATTGATTGGTCAGCAATATAAGTTTTCATTTGTTGCGTATGGAATATCAAAAATAACAGTAGGGGCACTTAGTACTTTTGAAGTTGTGTTTTCTAAGTATGATAAAGACGCTATATTGGTTGAGGTAACTCTAACAGCAACTTCGGATATTTTAATTAATTATGCAACGATTTTTAATGCTACTTGTACAAGAACTTGTAAAAATATTAAATTGTGTAATTTTCAATTTGAAAATCAAAATCCTTCTATCACATCTATTACATATAAAGCAAATAATGTTAGTTATACGTTGAAGAAAGATGATGTGATAGATTTATTAGCGCAGAAGAAAGATTTAAAAGAATTGAATAAGAAAAATGTTAATGACTATGCTTTAAAAAATTTTTTCGGGGGAAAAAGTAAGATATTATCAATTGGTCAGTATAGAGTGCTAAGTCATATTTTGAGTTATTCTATTTTTGATAAGATTGATTCATTTAATAAAGGAGATACGTTGAGGATAAGGTTTCATGGAAAAACAACATTGCAAAGTAATGAAACGACAGTTTTAGGCGGTATGCTAGCAGGATTTGTTAATGGACAAACTACTTATACAACTATTTTTGCACCCAATAAGGAAGTTAACAAAGACGGAAGTTTTGAGATTGATATGGTTTGTTGTGGAAGTAATAATATTGATAAAGCAGCATTACCATATTTTAATGTTTTAATATTTGCAGGGAATAATCAAAAACTTGATATTGAGGAATGGCAAAAAAATGATAATTATTTATTGTTTGATTTTCCAGAAATATATTATAATGATACTTTATTGGATATTGAACCTACATACAATGTAGCTAGTGTGTTTAATTCAATAAAAAAACTTAAAGTTTTACAAGGGTGTAGTTTTAATTCGATTATGACAGGGGATGAATTAAATAGTTTTTTGTTAAATAATGATTTTAGTTTACAAAATCGTATTGACAAGCCTTGTAATAAAACAATTATTTGTTCAGGGGATAGTTTAACTTTTGGATGGAATGGATATGCAACAAATAGTTATGTAGATTATGTTCAAGATTATTATCCTGAATGTATTGTAAAGAATGATGGGAAGAGTGGAAAAGGAACAGCATGGGTGGCAAATCAATTAACAAATCAAATGCGTGATAAGTATTATCCTATTGTAACAGATCCTGATTATAAAGATATTTGTGCTATTATTATTAATATTGGGACAAATGATGGAGTTAGTGGAAGTATTGAAACGAGTATACCTCAAATATCAAAAGCTACTGATATAGAAGGAAATCCATTGCAATTTATGACAATTGATAATGCGATTGCTGAAGGTGGTTTCAACTACAATGGGCAAAATATTGCGACAGCGGATGATTATTGGAATTTATTTGTGAATGATTGGTATGGAAATTTGGCATTGGTTATTGAATATGCTCAATGGAAAAATCCAAAAACACAATTATTTTTGCTACCTCCATGTATTAGTACAATAGAAAAAGAGAGCAAATTCAGTGCTGAGACAATAGGAAATGCAATGAAAGAACTATGTGATTTGTATGGTATTCATTTTATTGATATTAATCATGCAATTGGTATTAATCGAAGAAATGCTAAGAAATTTTGTGGGGATTATGTACATGGTACAAATTTGCGTAATGAAATGGTTGGTAAATATGTAGCTAGATATATTTCAGATAAAATATATGATTTTGATGTGGAAGAAAATGAAGTTCTAGAATAAAGGAGAAATTATGATAAAAGTTTATGAGGCAACTGAGAAAATATTTGCTAATAATGGATTGAAAATTTTGAAACCGCGAAAAGCCGTTATTCATAAGGAGGATAACGGCGATTATTATTTAGATTTGGAAGATAGTATTTTGAATTTGAAATTTTACAAAGAAGGCTATATTGCAAGAGTAAAAACGCCATGGGGCTTTCAAAATTTTAGGATGACAAATCCGAAGATTAAAAATCGAAAAGTATCTTTAAGGGCTTGGCATGTTTTTTATGATGCGAAACAGTATGTGATTTTGGATAGTAATGTAGTGGATAAAGCCTGTATTGATGCATTAGATCATGTCAATAGCGCAACTGATAAGCCTTCTCCTTTTACAGTTGTTTCCGATGTTACGACAGTGTGTTCAACTAGAATTGTAAGAAAAACATTAGCAGAGGCGGTAAATACAATTCGTGAAAAGTGTGGTGGTCATTTAGTACGAAATAACTGGTCGATTGAAATTCGAGATAAAATTGGACAGGATAGAGGGGTTACAATTGCTTACGCTAAAAATATCAAAGAGATTGAGGCAGAAGAACAGTGGAATGAAGTTGTAACGAAAATATATCCAGTTGGCTATAATGGCACGATGCTTCCAGAGAATTTTTTGGAAGCAAAAGATGTGAAATATGATTTGCCTTATACGAAAATTGTGGAATTTACGCAAGATTTAGAACAAGATAATTATGAAACAGAAGAGGCATATGAGCAAGCATTGATTGCAGATTTAAGAAGAAAAGCGCAGGCTTATTTAGAGGAATACAAATTCGTAAAAGTAAATTATAGTACATCTGCCCATATTCCAGACAAAATTACAGATGTTGGCGATGTGATAAGGGTAAAACATCCAAAATGCAATATTGATATTCTGACAGAAGTAATTAGTGTGGAATGGGATGTAATTGGAGAAAACTATAAGACGATCGAATTTGGTAATTTTAGAAAAAATACGCTTTCTAATTTGCAAGACAACATAAGTAATGATGTAAATGAGAAGATTGAAAGTTCGAAGAGTTTCTTGAATAAGGCATTGGAGAAAGCAACTGCTGAAATTTGGGGTGTACTTGGTAATTCCTATGTGATTTATGAAGGAGATAAAATTTTAGTAGTAGATAAATTGCCAAAAGAAGAGGCAAAAAATTGCATGGTAATTACTTCTGGAGGGATTGGATTTTCGAAGACTGGAATAAAAGGTCCATTTAATAGTGCTTGGACGATTGACGGAACACTGGATATGCAATACATAAATGTACTGCATTTGACAGCAAGCTTAATCAATGGTGGAACGTTGAAATTGGGAAAAGTGGATAATTCTGCTGGTATTTTAGAACTTTATGATGGAGGAAATAGCTTAATTTCTAGACTGACCAAAAATGGTTTAGAGTTTTTGAGTGCTTTTGGAAGTGTAGTTTTAAAATTAAATGAGAATGGTTTGTATTCTTATAATGAAAATGGAGAATTGTTAAGCATAATTGATATTTATGGTCAAAAATTTTATCGTACAGGCTCATTTATTGGGTTTATGGGAACAAATGCATTGGTGGCAGACAACCATAAAAAAGGATTGGTGTTTGGATTAGAATATAGCAATAATGCGAAGTATATGTCATGGGGAGCAAAGGAAAATAGTTTTTCTTCTTATTATACTTCGTTTTTTTCTTATAGTAGAGAAAATGGGATGTATGAGAAGGAAGGTTTGTACGCGGATTCAGATTTTTATTTGAACCGAAATGTGCAATTATCTAGTGGATATGATTTTAATTGTTATCGAAATTTGGATATGAAGAATTATAGCATTAATAACTGTTTGATTGATAATAAAAATCCGATTACGAATAAGAGTGGTTGGAATACAATTTCGTCATTGTTGTTTTCTTATTATACAAATGGTACGTCAGACGAATATGGTTTTGTTGAATTTGAAACGACAGTATATGGAAATGTTCGTGTGACGTGTTGGCAGTCAGATGGAAGATTGAAAAAGAATATTGCAGAAACGCAAGTAAGGGCACTAGATGTGATTGATAAAATTTCTCATAGACAGTTTGATTGGAAAGAAGGTGGAGCACATGAAGAGCTTGGGTATATTGCACAGGAGTTAAAGGATGTGAAGTCTAGTTTTGTAATGAAGGTTCCACAAACAGATGAAGAGGGGAATGTGGTTGATGAGGTTTATCAAATTAATGAAACAAAGATTATTCCTTACTTGTCAAAGGCAATTCAAGAATTGTCTGAAGAAAATATTGATTTGAAAAGCCAGTTACAAGAACAACGAAAACAAATTGATTTTTTGATGGATAGATTGAATTTGAAAGATGAATATGCCAAAGTAGGCTCAAAGACAACCAAGAAGGCAACAAGAAGAAAGGGAGCAGATAAAATCAAACAATATGATGATGAACAGATTAGAATTGTAAAGAGAGAAAGAAAAGCTGAAAAGGTTGTGAAGAAGGAAAAAGTATTAAGGCAAGAAGATATGATTTTTTGAGAAGAAAGGATAAATTGATATGAATGAATTAATGAATTTAAAATTTACAAGTGAGTGGTGGGCATTGATTGCACCACTAATTTTGTGTATATTGGATGTTTTGACAGGATATATCTATGCTTGGATTAATAATGATGTGAAAAGTTATAAAATGAGAGAAGGGCTTGGCAAGAAGTTTGGAGAACTTATTTATGTTGTGCTTGGAATTATAGCTAAGTATGCTTTGGGAACAAGTTCCATTATGCTATTTATGAGTGCTTATATTTGTTTTATGGAGATTGTGTCATTATTTGAGAATTGTGCCAAATTGGGAGTACCAATGCCAGAGAAAATTAAAGAAAAGATAAATCATGAAAGTGAGGGAAAATAGATATGAATTTTGATGAGTTTGTGAAGAAGTATAATGGAAAAGCAACAGATTATGACGGTGGTTGTGGCGTGCAGTGTGTAGATTTGGCAAAATTATATATGGACAAGGTATTGGGAATTAAGATTGGAGCTATTGGAAATGCAGAGGCATATTGGAGAAGATATAATGAGTTGCCAATTTTGAATAAGAATTTTGACAGAATAGCGAATACGGCTGATTTTATACCACAGAAGGGCGATATTGTGGTTTGGGATTTAAGACATGGCAAATATGGGCATATTGCAATTGCTGACGGCGTTGGAACGACTTCTTATTTTTATAGTTACGACCAAAACTGGCATGGCAAGGCGATGAAACGTGTGAAACATACATACAAAGACGGATTTGCAGGTGTTTTGAGACCAAAGAGAAATTCAAGTTCTACGAATTATGCAGCAGGACAGGCTGTTGAAATTAATATTCCGATGTATTTTACGGGTGCTGCAGAAGGAAATCGTTTTCAATATGATAATAAGACAGAGATTTGTTGGCTACATGCAGATACAAGAACTTTGATTAAAAATGATAACTTGAGAGCTAGGGCTGTGATTTGCTTTGTACAGAGCGATAAAGTGGGAGTTCAAGTGTTTAACGACCAATTTTTGATTAAGAAAAGTGAGATTGTTAAGAGATTGTAAGATTGTGGTAAAAGCTAGTCAGAGCCTGTATTGACTAGCTTTTTAATTATTTTTTCAAACTTATTATATGAATTAATATGTGTTTTATTTTTACTTGTCTCTTTTGAATAAATCTCCAGGATTACAATTTAAAATTTTACACAATTTATCAATGGTATCAAAATGAATACTTACTGTTTCTTTTTCTATCATATTGCTGATTGTTTTGTAGTTTGCTTCCATATTTTTAACAAGCCAATATTTTGATTTTTGTTTTTCTTTTAATATTTCATCGATTTTTAAATATACCATATTTACAACTCCTTTGTTTTATTCTACAAGACAATAGTAGTATAAATAACTGTGTTATAGCTACTGTTTTTTTGAAGCAGTTACAAGAAAATAAGAAAGAATATATAATTAAGAAGGGGTAAAAATGGATAGTTTTATTAAGTGGATTGGTGGTAAAAAGTTATTAAGGAATAAAATATGCGAGAAATTTCCACAAGATTATCAGAAATATGTAGAAGTGTTTGGCGGTGCTGGTTGGGTACTGTTTAATGAGGAAAGAAAAGGAAAAACAGAGATTTTTAATGACTACAATAGTGAATTAATTAATTTGTATCGTTGTATGAAATATCATGCTGAGGAATTAAAAAAAGAGTTGCAATATATGTTAAATTCAAGAGAATTATTTCAAGATTTTTTAGCACAGTATCAAATGAGAGGACTAACAGATATTCAAAGGGCTGCTAGATATTTTATGATAATTAAGACGAGCTATGGTGCAAAATTAACAGTATTTGGTTGTGCAAAAAAGAATGTAGAAAATATGACATTGATGTTTGAGAAAATTCAGAGAAGATTGAATGCAGTCGTAATTGAGAATCAAGATTTTGAAACATTAATTAAATCAAAAGACAAACAAGATACATTTTTTTATTTAGATCCACCATATTTTGGAACAGAAGGGTATTATAAGAATATAGAATTTAAAAAAGAAGATCATGTACGATTATTTGAAATTTTGAAAAGAATCAATGGAAAATTTTTGCTAAGTTATAATGATTGTGAATTTATACGAAATTTGTATCAAGATTTTGATATAGAAAGTGTAGAAAGATATAGTAATTTAACTGCTGCAAATAGTGAAAAGAAAATTTTTAAAGAACTAATAATTAAAAACTATTAATTATGATGTTGAAAAATAAGTAGTTGAAGTGTAATTAAAAACGTTATACAATATAATATTATAAAAATATCTTGGAGGTATCTTTATGAAGTATCAAAAAAATAGACTAATTTATACAATATTTTCTAAAGAAGAAATAAAAAAAATGGACTTGCAAAAAAATAAAGAATGCTATATAATAAAAAGAAAAGTGAAAAAGAGCCAAAAAGATGAATTACATTGAAATTACATTGAAAAAATGAAAATCGAATGTTATATTTAGTAAATAGAGGGTTTTTAAGATTTGTAAAACCGGCTGGAAGCTCCATATGCATTTTTGCAGTATTACATAAATAAGTCGATTTAATCGGCTTATAATTATTTCTGAAGAAAATAATTGTATTAAAAAGGAGAAAAAATGAATATTAAAAAAAGAGTTATAATTTTGTGGATTCTTTTTGTAGGTTGTATAATGGCAACAGTGGCATTATGGTTTGCAATGAATGATGCTAAACCACAGTATGAAGAAGTTGAAGCAACAGTATTAAATGCAAAAGTAGAGCAAGTTGTAAATAAAAAAACTAGAGCAAAGACAAATTTTTATAAAGTTGAAGTGGAATATAATGGTCAGAATTATGAATTAGGAAATGCACATAGTACATCTGCATATCCCAAAGGAAAAAAGATAAAAGCGTATTTGTTTCAAGAAAAATTGTATGCTAATGTTGAGGGAGTTCAGACAGCAACCCTTGTAGCAAAAGTATATTTTGTTTTCCTGTTTGGAAGTTTTATTCTGTTGTATATAACGACTGTACAAACAAGTAAACTTCGCAAAAAATAAATGGTAAGAGAAATTTTGCTAGAAAGTAATAATATATTTTTTATGTAATATAATGGAAGTAAGTAGATTGTAAATTTAAAGGAGAGAATAGTTATGGATAAAAAATTAAATATAGTAGTGGAAAATTGTCCACAAAATCATAAATGTCCAGCAGTAAATGTTTGCCCAGTAGGAGCACTAGCACAAAAGGATTTTGAGGCACCAACAATTGATTATGATAAATGTATTAGATGTGGAAAATGTTCAAATTTTTGTCCTAAAAAAGCGTTGGTATTAGAGTAGAGAGATTGGAAGAAGGAGGAAAGTATGTCAGTTGAATTGAATAAAAATGAGGAAATTGTAAAATTAGTGCAAGAAGGCTTGAAAAAGACAGGAGGATATTGTCCTTGCCGAACAGAAAAAAGCAATGATACCAAATGTATGTGCAAGGAGTTTCGTGAACAAATTAAAGATCCAAATTTTGAAGGATATTGTCATTGTTTACTTTATTATAAATCAAATTAAATAAAGGAGAAACAGATGTATTATCCAAAACAAATCCCTTATTTACTGGATAAAGATTTTCAAAACTATATAGAATATGTGGAATATCGTAAAAAAGAATTGGAAGATTATTGTATGTGTATTTGGACTATGAAATCGAAACAAAGGTTAGACAAAGTTGTATCGAATCATATTTTGCCAGATGCTTGTATTGATATTGTGATAGATTTTGTAAAAGGTACGATTTGTTTTGCTGGTTTTAGCAAAGAAACAGAGGACTTTAAGTTAAATGAAAAAATCGATTATATGGGGGTTAGATTAAAGCCAAGTGCGTTTTATTCCTTTTTTCAGATAGATGCGGATAAAGTCATGGACAAAATGATTCCTTTTTCGGATATAGAAAAAGAGTTTGATTTGGCTCCAATCTTGTTGGTTTCTCATACAAGGAAGCGAATAGAATATTTTACAAGTTATTTACTACAAAAGATCGCGAATGCGCCAAATAAGGATTTTATTGTGATGATTGATGAATTGTATCAAAATCCGAAAGAGCAAAATGTTGTTAAAATTGCTGAAAATCTTGGATTTAATAAAAGGCAATTGTTTAGAATTTTTCAGAAAAATTATGGGGTATCTCCCAAAGTTATGTTAAATATTGTAAGGTTACATTTATGTTTGAGTTTACTGCTAGAAGAAAAGGGAAAACTAATAGATATTGCTGTGCAATGTGGATTTTATGATCAATCGCATTTTATCAAAGAAATCAAAAGATACACTGGAATTTCGCCATTCAAATTATTAGAGCAATATCAAATATAAATTTGTCCATTTTTTACAATACAAATAAATTTCCCCATTTTATAATAAAGTGGGAGGGAAAAAATATGTATGAATCAGTAATAACCAATATTATGGTTAAAAATGTAAAAGAAACAATCCAATTTTATGAAGAGAAATTAGGATTTCAGAAAGTTCTGAGTGTCCCAGAAAAGGGAGAAGTTTTGAATTTTGCAATTATAGGGAAGGATAAAATTTCTCTTATGTTTCAGGAACAAGAAAATTTAAGCCAAGAATATCCTACGCTAAAGGTGGATTCAATTATTCCAACATTTACTTTATTTATCACAGTACAAGATGTAGAAAAATTATATGAAGAGTTGAAAGGAAAAGTTAAATTTGCCAAAGAACTTCATAAAACTTTTTATGGAAAAGATGAATTTGCTATTTTTGATAACAATGGGAATATTTTAACAATTTCTTGTTAAAAAAATGAACAAAATTTACTAGAAATGTGAAATTTATCAATATTTTTATTTGACAAATTGTTGTTTGTTTGATAAAATATAAGTGTTTTAAGAGTATATCTAGGAAAATTGAATTCTGAGCGATATAGGATAACAGAGTGTTATTTACACTGAGTGGAGATTTTGAAAAGTCTTGCAAAGGAGTCTTAATAGGATTTTTTTGTGAGACTTTTTTTGATAGGAGGAAAATATGAAGGAAAGATTTTTGGCAAGGTCGGCAGTGATTTTGATGTTAATAAGAGACACTGAAAAGGGAGAAGAGGTTTTATTACAGAAAAGAAAAAATACAGGATATATGGACGGATTTTATGATTTGTCAGCTTCTGGGCATGTTGAAAAAGACGAGCCAATGATGAGTGCACTTATTCGAGAAGTAAAAGAAGAAATAGGAATTGATATTCATTTGAAAGATATAGAACTTGTAACTATGATGCACACAAAAACTCCAGAAACAGGACAGATTTATTATAATGGTTTCTTTAAAGTGAAACAGTATAAGGGAGAAATAAAAATAAAGGAACCAGAAAAATGTGAAGAATTAAGGTGGTTTGCGTTAGATAAATTGCCAGAAAATATATTGCAAGATAGATTACAAGCAATAAAAAATCATAAAGAAAATATAAAGTATAGTGAATTTGGATGGGAGAAATTTGTATGATAAAACCAGAGAGGTTGAGAAAAGGCGATAAAGTGGCAATCGTAAGTTTGTCAAATGGAATGCTAGGAGAAAAAGAATATTTGCATAAATATGAATTAGGAAAAAAGAGGCTTGAAGAAAAGTTTGGATTAAAAGTGGTAACAATGCCAAATTGTTTGAAAGGAGAAAAATATTTATATGAACATCCAGAAAAAAGGGCAGAAGATTTAATGACTGCATTTCGAGACAAAAGCATAAAAGCGATTATTTGTGCCATTGGTGGAGATGATACAATTCGTTTACTACCATATATTAATTATGAAATTATCCGAAATAACCCAAAAATATTCACAGGATTTTCAGATACAACAGCCAATCATTTTATGCTATACAAAGCAGGCATTGTGTCTTATTATGGACCAGCTTTGATACCTGATTTTGCAGAATATACAGATATGTATGAATATACAGAAAATGCGATTCGAGAATTGTGGTTCGAGGCAAGGGAAAATTTTGAAATTAAAAAATGTAATTATTGGACAAATGAGCATGGCAAAGAATGGTGGAATGGAACTAAGATGAATAGTCAAAAAACAAGATTAAAAGACGAAAAAGGTTATGAAGTTGTCCGATTGGAATTATTCCATATGGAATTGAGTGCGAGTTAGATGTAGAAAATAAAAAAATAACTTTGCTAGAAGCTGTGGTTTCATAGGAAGTTAGGAAAGTGGAAAATGTATGGAGTTTGATTTAAAATTAGTTTTTCCAACAGAAGAGTATAAAAAGCAAGTGCAGGAATATTTGCAAGAACATTTTGATAATAATGAATATGAGCTAAATGGAGATGGTGGCTTAGATACGATAAAAGATTTTGACAAATGGCTAGAAAAGATAAAAAATGATGTATCAGAAAAAACAGTAGAAAAAGGAAGAGTTCCAGCTACTTTATTTTTGGCTGTGAGAAAGTCAGATAACAAAGTAGTTGGAATGCTTCAAATTAGACATTACTTAAACGAAAGTTTGCTGAAAAATGGAGGACATATTGGTGATGGTGTGCGACCTTCTCAAAGGCGAAAAGGTTATGCCACGCAAATGATTAAGTTGGCGCTTGAGGAATGTAAAAAATTAGGGATTCAAAGAGTGTTAATGGTGTGTTATAAAGATAACATTGGTTCTAGAAAAAGTATTGTGAGAAATGGAGGAATTTTAGAAAATGAACTTCCAGCAGAAAATAATAGAATTGACCAACGTTATTGGATTAGTTTGAAAAAACGTTTTGCCAATTATATTAGTGAAGCAGAAGATGTTTTGGAGATAAAACAAAAAATTAAATCAGTCAAAGCAAAAGATTTTTCAGGCGATATTTATTTGAATGAGTTTGTTAAAATGTTAAGTCCAGCTTTTTTGGAAAATGGTTTGTGTGTCCGAGACAACAATTATAAATGGTTGCAGTTTTATGATGATGCTTCAAAGGTTTGTTTGACCACAATTTACGATGAGAAAAATGAAATTGTGGAGTGGTATTTTGATATTGCAAGAGAAATTGGGAAAGAAAATGGCGTTCCTTATGAAGACGATTTGTATTTGGATGTTGTATTAAAGCCAAATGGAGAGGTTACTTTGCTAGATGAAAACGAGCTACAAGAGGCCTTTGAGCGAATGGAAATGACAAAACAAGAATTTGATGAAGCATATGAAATAGCGAGAAATCTAATGAAAAAACTGCAAGGAAACCAAGAAAAAGTGAAAAATTTTACAGATAGGTATTTGCGAAAAATGTTAGAATAAAGGAGATTTTATGGAATATGAGATAGAATTAATGAAGCCAGAAGAATTGACAGAAACTTTGAAATTAGTAAAAGATGTTTTTGACGAATTTGAAGCACCTTATTACAGTAAGGAAGGCATAGAAAATTTTTATCAATTTGCCAGTTTTGAAAACATCAAAAAATGTTTACAGGAAAATTTACAAATAATAGTTGCTAAAATTCAAAATAAAATGGTTGGAATGATCGCTGTTAGAAGTTATACACATATTGCTATGTTATTTGTGGATAAAAATTTTCATAGAAAAGGAATTGCTAAAAATCTTGTTGAAAAGGCAAAAAATTATTGTGAACAATATTATGAAAATTTAGAAGCGATTACTGTAAATTCTTCGCCTTATGCAGTAGGATTTTATGAAAAGATGGGATTTATAAAAATTAGCGATGAGCAAATTGTAGATGGAATAAAATTTACACCAATGAAGCTCATTATATATCAATTTTGTTACTATCAAGACGAAGATTTTGAAAATCTACATAGAATAAAAAAAGATTGTTTTAAGTGGTATGTACAAAAGCTTTATGGTTGGGATGATAAAAGACAAATAGAGTTTTCACAGAATTTTATTCGAGAACATAAAAAAGATATGAAAGTGATTGTTTGTGCACATCAAAAAATAGGAGTTTTTACAAATTATATAAATGAAAATAATGAAAGTGAGATTAGCTTATTTTATATTGATAAAAAATTTCAAAATCAGGGAATAGGAACGAATATTTTAAAGGAACAATTAGAAAAAGATGAAAGAAATTGCAGAAATACGATTTTGCAGGTTTTTAAAGAAAATAAAGCGAGATTTTTATATGAAAAAATGGGATTTGAAGTTTATAATGAAACTGAAACACATTATAAAATGAGAAGAAAATTAAAGTAATAATTAAAAAGGAGGAAATTTAAATGCCTAAATTTGTATTAATTGTTGGTCCGCAGGCAGTTGGAAAAATGACAGTAGGTCAAGAACTTGCTAAATTGATTGACTATAAGTTATTTTATAATCACATGACCATTGAAATGATACGATTAATTTTTGATTATGACAGAGAGATTTATCATAAGATGAATGAAAAAATAAGATACGAAGTTTTTAAAGAATTTTCAAAAAGCAATCAAAAAGGAATTATTTTTACAGGTTGTTTTGATTTTGGAAATGAACTTGAAAAAGAAAAAGCGGAAACTGGAAGATGGATGAATTTATTTGAAGAAACGTATGTGGTAGAGTTAGAAACTACTTTAGAAGAACGATTACGTCGTAATAAAACGGAAAATTGTTTGCAACATAAGCCATCAAAAAGAGATTTGGAATGGAGTGAAAATGAGTTGTTAAAATCATTAGAAAAACATAAACTCAATTCAGAAGCAGGAGAAGGAGAAAAGATATTTAAGAATTATTTGAAAATTAATAACACTAATTTTTCGCCTGAAGAAGTTGCAAAAATGATACAAGAAAAATTTGATTTGTAGGAGGAAATATGGAAGTAGCAATAGATGTGCCAAAAGCAGAAGATTTTGAAGTTGTCAATCAATTAGCAAAACAAGTACATAGTTTGCACGTAGAATGGAGACCAGATTTATTTTTGGACGTAAAGCAAGTAATTACGCAAGAATATTTTGAAGAAATGTTGCTAAATAAAAACATTGTTGTTGCAAAAAGGCAAGAGAAAATTGAGGGATACATGACTTTTAGTATTTCAGAAAAAAATCATCATGGAGTAAGGTTCCGAAAATATTTGAAAATTGACGCAATTTGTGTGGACGAGAAAAGTAGAGGTTCTGGAGTTGGAACAGAATTACTAAAGTTTGCAAAAGAAAAAGCAAAAGAGAATGGTTGTACTGATTTGGATTTAACAGTAAATGAAGAAAATGAAAATGCGATTAAAGTGTATGAGAAATTTGGTTTTACAGTAAAAAGTATAGAATATTCAATGAAAATTTAGGAGGAGAAAAAATGAAGTATTTTAAAAAGTTAGTAGGAGAAAATATTTATTTGTCGCCACTAAATATGGAAGATGCAGAAAAATATGTAGAATGGTTTTGCGATTTTTCTATGACAGACGGCTTAGGAACAAGCGCTAATCTTATGACCATTGAGTCAGAAAAAGAATGGTTAGAAAAAACAATCAAAAATAACGATTTTCATTTTGCGATTGTGAATTTAGAAAATGATCAATTAATTGGCACTTGTGGTTTTAACGAGATAAGCCATCAAAATAGAATTGGAACAGTTGGGATTTTTTTAGGAAATGAAGAAAATCGAAGTTATGGTTTAGGAACTGAGGCTTTATGTTTAATGTTAGATTATGGTTTTCATTATTTGAACTTGAACAACATTATGCTAAATGTAAAATCTTTTAATGAAAGAGCAATTAACTGTTATAAGAAAGTTGGTTTTAAAGAATGTGGCAGAAGGCGCCAAAGTTATTTCTTAAATGGTAAATATTATGATGATGTACAAATGGATATTTTGGCAGAAGACTTTTCGGAAAGTTATATCAAAAATAAAAATGTGTAAAGTCAGAATAGAAAAATCATATATTTTAATCAAAAAGGCACAAATTTTGTGCTTTTTTGAAATCGCTGTAAAAATGCTTAAAAAATCGGTACAAATACTTTAAAGTGATGTTATTATGAAAATAGTTATTTATCTTCGATTTTTCAAAAAGATATCTTAAAACAGACGCTGGAAAAGGGTTTTTGTCTTGAAAGTAAGAGTGAAAAAACTTTACTTGTGCAAAAGATTATGGTAAAATAAATAGAATTTAGGAGGATAAAAATGTTAGTAGAAATTAAAAGAGTGGATTCAAAAGAAGAATTGGAAATATGCAAAAGTGTAAGAAAAGGTGTTTTTACGGATGAACAAAATATTCCAGTAGAAATCGAAGCAGACCAATATGACAATTTGAATAGTAATGTTGTTCACTTTTTGATTTGTTCAGAAAGTGAAGGAATTGGAACAAGCAGATATGTAATATTATCTGATGGAAAAGCTCAATTGCAAAGATTGGCGATTAAAAAAAGTTTTAGAAATCAGGGTTATGCAAGAAAATTAATAAATTTTATAGAAGAATATGCACAACAAAACGGAATAAATTATTTAGAGTTACATGCGCAATATCATGCAAAGGGATTTTATGAAAAGTTAGGGTATTTCCCTATTTCAGAAAAATATATTGAAGAGGGAATAGGAATAGAACATATAAACATGGCTAAAAAGTTGAAGAGAAATGAATTAGGATAAGGAAGTGTAACAAATATGAAAGAAAACAATCATTTTTTATATCAATATGAAAAAAATATTGATATAACGCAATTAGTGAATTTATTTGGGTCGGTTGGTTGGAAAACAGCAGAATATCCAAATCGTTTATATCTGGCAATCAAAAATAGTGATTATGTTATGACTGTTTGGGAAAAAGAGAAGTTGATAGGACTGATTTCAGCGATTAGTGATGGCTATATTAATGTTTTTATTACATATTTGTTGGTTCATCCAGATTATCAAAAAAGAGGATTAGGAAAAATTATGATGCAAGATTTTTTGAAAAAATTTGATGGTTTTGGAAGAAGAATTTTAACAACCGAATTAGATAAAGAAGAATTTTATAAAAAATCAGGATTTTCGATAGACGGAATTGCTATGTTTAATATAAATTGGAAAGAGGATTTACTAAATGGATAAACCAATTAGAAAAGCTGCCAAATGTTATTTAGTGCAAGATAACAAAGTGGTTGTTACACAATATAAAAAAGGAAATAAGAAGCAAGGTTTTTATGATATTCCAGGTGGAAAAATGGAAGAAAACGAGACATCAGAGCAAGCGGCAATTCGTGAAATGAAAGAGGAAACAGGAATACTTGTTAGAAATCTAAAACAGAAAGGCAAAATGACAATTGAATATCCAGATCGAATTTTTATCTTTACTGTATTTTTAGCAAAAGAATATAAGGGAGAGCCACAAGAATTTGCAGAAAATACAGCAGAATGGATGGAGATTGATAGTTTATTAAAACAAGAAAAAATTTTATCCAATAGCATGATTTTAGATCGATTTTTTAGAAAGGGTTTGCTAGACGAAAATTTTGGATTTACAATGCACATTTTGGTAGATGAACAGGAAAATATTTTAGGTATGAATTTTAATTTGGAGGGAAAAAATGAGTGAAGTTATAGAAAAAATAAAACAAGAATTGCTACAAAGATGTGAAAAATCGAAAGAAAAAGATGGTTATGATTTTTGGAACGAACATATTAAATTTGTGGTGCAACATGCAGTAGAATTGGCTGAAAAATATGGCGCAGATATAGAAATTGTGGAACTTGGCGCGCTTTTGCATGATATTGCGATGCCATCGGAATATGGACCAAGAGAAGAGCATCATATTTATGGAGCAGAAATTGCAGAGGAATTATTGACGAAATTGAATTATCCAAAGGATAGAATGGAGCAAGTTAAAAATTGTGTGTTAAATCATAGAGGAAGCAAAGATAAACCACGAAATACTGTGGAAGAGCAATGTGTTGCAGATGCTGACGTGATGGCTCATTTTGATAATATTCCAAGTTTGTTTGCACTTGCTTATCGAGAAATGCGCTTATCAGAGTCAGAAGGCAAGGAATTTGTCAGAAAAAAGTTAGAAAGAGATTATGGCAAATTAAGTCCAAGAACAAGAGAAGTTTTAAAAGATAGATATGAAAATTTAATCCATGTGTTATTTGTGAATTAGAAAAGAAGATAAAAAGAGTATATCAGTTTTTGATATACTCTTAAAATTAAATTTAATATTGTCTACCCCAAATGACCATTGTATTTGCCTTTTTGCCACAGATTGGGCACGTATCTGCCAAATGTTCTTGCTCAAAAGGAATACATCTTGAATGTGCACCAGTTGCTTCTTTGATTTTATCTTCACAAGCAACATCGCCACACCACATTGTTTTGATGTAACCTTGATTGGTTTCAAGATTTTGCAAAATTTCATCCAAGCTATAAGCCACAGAAGTTTTTGCTTTGCGACGCTTCAAACATTCATCATACATGTTTTTCTGAATATTTTCTAAAAGTTCACTTAGGCGATTTTCTAAGTTTTCTAATGAAACAGTTTCTTTTTCCATGGTATCACGTCTGACTAAAATACATTCCCTATTTTCAATATCACGAGGACCAATTTCTATTCTGACAGGAACACCACGCATTTCCCAATCATTGAATTTGAAACCAGGCGAACAATGATCTCGATTATCCAATTTAACTCTAAAAGATTTTGATAATGTACTTTTTAATTGATTAGCAGTCTCTAGCACGCCTTCTTTATGCTGTGCAATTGGAACAATGACAACTTGAATTGGTGCTACTTTTGGTGGCAACTTCAAGCCACGATTATCACCATGAGCCATAATAATTCCACCAATTAATCTTGTACTAATTCCCCAAGAAGTTGTATAACCGAATTCGTCTTGTGATTCACGATTTTGAAATTTAATATCAAAAGGTTTTGAAAAGTTTTGCCCTAAATAATGTGAAGTTCCTGCTTGCAAAGCACGACCATCATGCATTAAACATTCAACTGTATAAGTAGATATGGCGCCTGCAAATTTTTCTTTTTCTGTTTTTTGTCCTTTCAAAACTGGAATAGCAAGCAAATTTTCAATTACATCGGCATAGACTTCAAGCATCATTAAGGTTCTTTCCTGTGCCTCTTTTGCTGTTTCGTGAACTGTGTGTCCTTCTTGCCATAAGAATTCTCTTGAGCGGAGAAATGGACGTGTTTCTTTTTCCCAACGTAAAACATTGCACCATTGGTTCCCCAAAACAGGTAAATCACGCCACGAATGAATCCATTTTGAATACATCGTTGAAATAATTGTTTCCGAAGTAGGACGAATGCACAATTTTTCTTCTAATTCTTCTTCACCACCAATTGTAACCCAAGCAACTTCTGGTGCAAAACCTTCCACATGGCTTTTTTCTTTATTTAGCAAGCTTTCTGGAATCAGCAAAGGCATAGCAAAATTCTGAATCCCAACTTCCTTAAATTTTTTATCTGTGTAATTTTGAATATTTTCCCAAATGGCATAACCATAAGGGCGAATGGTAATACAGCCTTTTGTTTCTGCATAATCAGCAAGTTCTGCTTTTAAAACAACGTCTGTGTACCACTGCGTAAAATTTTCTTCTATATTTGTAATTTCTTTTACAAAATTATCTTTTCCCATCATTTAACCTCCAATTTTCATATAATAGGAAATATTTCCGAATTTCCTAAATTTCGTTTTCATGTATTTCGTCAGTTATCCTTTCGGGCATTGGAGCCTCCATTATTTCATCAATCACGATTTGTTCGTTTTCATCTAATTTATAACGTGGTAGTTCAGGGAGTTCCTCTAAACTTGCGATACCAAACATTTTCAAAAAATTATCTGTGATTTGATAAGCTGTTGGACGTCCAGGAGCATCTAACTTTCCAGCAGATTCAATTAGCTCAAATTCCAACAATTTATAAATTGGTCCGTCAGAACTAACGCCACGAATATTCTCAATTTGTGAACGTGTGATTTTAGGATTATACGCAATAATGGATAACACTTCTAATGCTGCGCCAGATAAAGTAGGCTTAATTCGGTTATCTAACAAAGGATACACATATTCATAATATTCTTTTTTTGTCACAAGTTGATAACTCTCATTTACTTTTATCAGTTCAATTAGATCGGAAGAGCGTCGTGTAGGGAAAGAGTGTAGGTTATAGTG
>CAMSEX010000003.1 GCA_947057875.1 uncultured Clostridium sp. | reverse complement strand
CTTTGACTTCGTTTTTATGTTCTAAATCAATTGTTTTCAAACCATTTTCTTCACACAATTTGTTAGAAAACTTTTTAATTTCTTCTAAATCTTTCTTTCCAATGTGAAACTTCTTTCCATTCTCAAAAGAAACGGAATTGATAACGAAATGATTGTGCAAATGTTCTCGGTCGGTATGCGTAGCCACCAGAACTTGAAAGCCTTTAAAGTATTCAGCAAATTGCAAGCCAATTTCGTGAGCTTTTTCATAAGATAAATCGTCTTTTGGCGAAAAAGATTGAATGAAATGGAAAGCTGTATAACCATTTTTCTTATTGAATATATTTTTGACTGTTTCCATTTCATCATAACAAGTAGGAATGCTACAATCTTTTCCGCTTACCAAAAATCCATTTTGGGTCTTATGAGGATTTTCAACATATCTTATGAGTCCTTTTATATTATTTTTTCTTGTGAGTACCTTAATAACTGCCATATTTGCTCCATATAGGTTTGAATTTCCTCAATATCGGATTGCTGAATTAATCCCATATTACATTTTCTTGCAATTTGATTGATATTTATTCCGATTTTTCTTATCTCATTAAATATTTCCTTATAACCAACAATGACAACAATCTTTTTATTCAAAGCTGATTTCATTATATAATCTGTCATTGTCAAATTTGCTTTTTGACTTCTTTGTTTAAGATAGTCGTAATCTTCTTTTGCCAGTCTAATATGTATTTGTTTATTTTTCATAACCTCGTCCTTTCTTTTAAAGGGGTTTTAGGGGCTTGCCTCTGTCAAGATGCCTTTGTCCGTTAGGTACACAAAGGCTAATCTTGCAAATAACAAATCGTCATTAATCCCTTTAAATTTCTAATATTTTGTACTTTATATAAAATTTACTGTTACATCTGTTACAATTTCTTCTAATCTATTAATACCAATGCTTTGTCTCGATTTATCAAGTGTTACCGATATGTTACTTTTTGTAACCGTTTGTGTTACAGTTTTGTAGCACCAGATTTCAATTAAATGTTACTTATCTTTTCTTACAATTCCAAGCATTTTAAAGCAATGTAGCACTTGTAACAGAAAAACTATTGTATAACATTATTAAATTTTTCTTTTTTCAGCCAAATAAATCGTTTTACTTGATTTCCTAAACGTAATTCTTTTGTATTGCCATTACTCGATATTTCAATATATCCATCGTCAGCCAAGTGTTTCAGCAATGTTTTCTTACTAACTGCAAATAATTCGTCTTGCTCATTACAAAGCCTTTTAACAGCCTTGTGAGCCATATCTGGTATTAAATAGTAATACATATCGTCTTCATAGCCTATAAAGTTATTTCCACCTGCAAATTGATAATTTGACTTATTTTCGATGATGACACTTTTGCTTTCCAAAAGTGAGTTCAATTTCATCAAAAATTTAATCGATGGATTATCTTCGATAATTGCTTTTGATTGACTTATTGCTAAATCAATTGCAATCTCTAAAAACTCACTTAATAAATCGTCATAATCTCTTTGAGATATGATTTTATTGTTTAGCAAAAAATTAATAAAATTTTCAAATCCTAACCAAAGCCAAGTTAACGATTCAGGTATTCTAGGATGTACTGTTACTGCATTATCATCTAATTTGTTTTGTATTATTGCTCGATATTCAATGAAATGAGTTCTCAATTTTTCTAAAAACAGCTTTCTTGTATAATCTTCGTTTACATACAAATAAATATTTCTAATATACAAACTCATAATAGATTTAAAACAGCCATTTCTAGCAAATTCTTGTAATTCGGTTAGTTTTTCAACATTGATGTTGTCTTTGCTTAATTCAACAACGATATATCGAACTGTTCCACTTTCGCTTATATCAGGGGCAGATTCTCCTGTCAAAATCGCATTTCCTCTTGGCGGTTTTGATATTTTTAATGTACTATCGCAATTTAATTTATTTCTACCAATACGATCCCCATAAGAACGCATAATTACTTGGGCTGTTTTATTCATAGATTGTTCGTCTGCCTTTGTAGAAGGGTGGTAATCGTCAATAACTGTTAAAACGTCTTTTAGTATGAAAGTTTGCTCAATAATGCTGTTTGCTGTATCTCGAAATGAGATTGGTAAATCCGTATTGGTAAAATCCCCAAAAAAAGATAATATTAACGATGCCAAAGTGCTTTTTCTTGCTCCTGTTTTTCCTATTAAAAACAATATTACTTTTGGCTCACAATTTACCATTTTTAAAAAGTGATTTAGTGGTGATAAAAAAAGCCATTGCTATTAATGGAAATAGGATTCGGTGTGGTATAAACTTTTTATTCAATAGTTTATAGATACATTTTGCATCCGTATTAATAAATCTCTCTGTTGGGTCTACTAATGAATATCTGGATAGTTTTCCAGCTAATTCAATGTTTGTTTCAATATCTTCGTCTAAATATAAACCATTGCACAAAAATATAAATTTACCATTAATTTCTTGCCAACCTGTATGGGTGTAAATGTGATTTGTTATAATATTATTAGCAGTACATTGAATCGCATGTCTAATACAATCCTTCACCATTGGGCCAATTTCAATATTGCATTGCAATCCCCAATATTGTGTAATCCAACTTAATTTGTTAAATTCATTAGAAGGAATACGAATGTCTGGCAAATATTTTCCTGTACAATGAATACCACCTATTGTTAAATATCTTTTCGACTCAATTCCATCATCTAAAAGAAGTTCACTTTTTGCATATGGCACAAAATTTGCTAACTTTTTTGTAATGACATTGTCTTTTTTGTGAATTTCTTTATATAAGCAATTATTTATGATTCGATATTCCGTATTAGAAAAGATGTTATTATTTTTTTCTGTATCTTCCATTGCAGTAATCTCCTTTCTTTTTTCTATGTTCTAGAATATAGAAAAAGTTTTTGAAAAATTTTTCATAAACACATTTTACCTGTTTAAAACAAAAAACAAAAAGTAACAATTTTCCGAGCCTAACGATTTTTACTTTATCAAATTTGTTTTTCGTTGATAATAAAGGATTTCTGGCAAGAAAAAAGTCCTAAACCTATCAAAGTTTAGAACTTTAAAAATATATTTTTAGTTTTTCTCTCTTTTTTCTTGTAGCCAATTTTTAAGTGCTGATTCTTCAATTTTTAAACTTCCAATTTTAATGGAAGG
Organism: uncultured Clostridium sp.; assembly: GCA_947057875.1. GTDB lineage: Bacteria > Bacillota > Clostridia > TANB77 > CAG-508 > Scatovivens. Next base: position 20,714 of record CAMSEX010000003.1, on the reverse strand, counting down.
TATATCGTCTCTTTTCAACAATTCAGTTGCACTATTTACATTAATCCCTAAAATTTTTGATACATCTTTTGCAGAAAGCATTTTGATTGTGTCTTGTTGTTTTATCTCTTGCAAAGAGTTATTAATGCTTTTTAGTACCTCTAATAATTCATTCGTATTTTCGCCCATAAAATTTGCTCCTTTCCTAAAACAATTTTGATAAGCAAATTTTATTTGGTTTTTGCTAAAATTAAAAAGTAACAAAAATCCGAGTCTATCGATTCTTACTTTATCAAATTGTATTATTTGATATTTTTTTATAAATAAGAATTTTTCAAAGAATTAAGTTGAGAATTGTTTGTTTTTATGATATTATCGTAATAGATAGATTACAAGTATAGCATAGAAAAAGTGAAATGTATTTAAGGGATAGAAATAAATATGTTATAGAAAGATTAGAATTTGAGAAAAGTCTAGTCTTTTATAATTTTTTCAAAAAAATATGCAACCGATTTGAAAAATATGCTAATATACAAATGAAAGACGTCTTAAAAAGGAGTTAAAATCTAAATTGGAAATGAAAAACAAGAAAATTTCTACTTATATAGCTTATGATAAGTTATTGATGGAAGAAATCGTGGAAGATTATACGAATTATATTTATACGATTATTCGAAATTTTTCTATCGGCTTATCAAAGGAAGATATTGAGGAAGTTGTGTTAGATGTGTTTTTAACGTTATGGAAAAATCAATATAAGTTAGATGTAAATAAAAGTATGTCAGCCTATATAAGTGGAATCACGAAAAATTTAATTAAATATAAATATAGGCAAAGTAAGGTTATGGCTAATATTGAAGATTATGAAGAACATTTGATTGATTTTACGAATATTGAATTGGTTTTAGCTCAAAATGAAAAAGAAGAAATCATTTCGAATGAATTAGATGTGCTAAAACAGGAAGATAGAGAAATATTCATAGAATATTATTATGCTGAAAAAAGCATCAAAGAAATTTCAAAAATATATAATATGTCTGAATCAAAAGTGAAATCAAAATTATTTCGCGTCAGAAAAAGGTTAAATAAAATATTGAATAAAAGGGGGTATGGTTCGAATGAAAAATGAATTATTTGATGAGTTTAAAAGACGAGTTGCTATATCCAATTTTGAAGAAGAATATGAGAAGAGGAGAAAACAAGAAATGAAAAAATTAAAAATAGCAAATGTAGCAGCAGTTTTAGCAGTTGCAGTTGTGATAGGATGTGTTACACCAACGATTTATGCAAAAATAAAATGGAATATTGAATTTAATGAATATAAGGAAAAAACGTTTGAAACACCAACAGAAACATTAGATTATGCAAGAGAATCAGGATTTGCAGATAAAATTGATGAAGATTATGTTGTGAAAGATGGAGTTGGAATAAAACTTGATTCATTCTTGTTGACAGATGATTGTTTAAATGCTAGAGTAAGTTTTAAATTTTCAGAAGAAAAGGAAGTTGATTCGGGGACATTTGAGTTTGGATATGTTATTTATGATGAAAATAAAAATATTTATGGTTTGCAAACAAGAAGGCATGAGGATATGACACTAAACCAAGATTTAATGATTGCTACTTTTAAAAAGTTAGGTGTAAAGTATGATGAGAATGCAATTTTTGACAAAATTCTGAATGATCGATCCAGTATTGAAAATGTTGTAACAACAGAAAATAGAACGATTGTGAGAGATATTACTTTAAGAGCAAAAGATGTTTTTCCAAAGAGCCAAAAAATATACATTGAATTTTTTGATTTAGGTTATTTAATGATGGATTGGGATGCAATACATAGTGAATATGATCCAAGTCAAATTGATATGGAGGATTTTCCGATTACAGATAAAGAATGGATTTTTGAAAGAGATACGTCTGAAAAATTTTCGGAAAGAGATACACTTAATCTTGTATTAAAAGATGAGATTCCAGATTTTCAAATCGAAAAATGTACACTAACTGAATCAGGAATGATACTTGATTTCAAGTCAGAAGAGTATATGAAATTAGTTGGTACAGTCAAAGAGGTGGATGGAATACTTATGAATCCTACCTGGAATATGGTAACAATAACAGATGGAGAAGGAAAACAGTATGGAAATGCAGGAAGTGGAGGGACAGAAAATGGCAGTTATAGAATGGATATTGATGCTGGCAAAAAGGATTTAGAGAAAAAGTTGTTTGTAAACTTTATCAGTAATGGTCGAAAATATACAAGTGAGTTAATTGAAAATTAAAGAAATAGAAGATTAGATGTAATGTCTAATCTTTTTTTGCAAAAAACAAGAAAAACTAATTATATTGGGATGATATTTGTAGTTGGAATATAAGTTACTAATTTTTTACTTATCTAAAATCCATATTTTTTACTAAATACTGTGTATCTTCAATCCTTTCAAAACCATTTTTTTCATAAAATTTTACTAATTTTTCAATTTTATTTTTACTTCTAGTCGGTGTAAATTTGCCTTCTTTTATTTCAAATGGATTCGCTAATAAAACGAAACAGCCTGGCTTTAATTTTAATATATTTCTAACTAATTTAGGTAATTCTTTAACAATAACACTTCCAATACCTAAATTTCTGAATTTCTTATCTATAAATATTTTATTAATGTAAATTACATCCTCATCCATGCCAACATAATTCTCATTCGGCTCATCTCCATCAAATAAATAATGACATACTCCTTGTTTTTCTGAATCAATCATATCAAACAAGTCATAAACACTATATCCAATCTCATCTGCCATACTTACATCCATATAAGTCATTTCTATTTCACCGATTTTTCCTATTTCATTCAATTCCTCATCTGTTTTATATATCTGAAAAAAGTATTTCTGATTTAATAAATCCATATCTGAACAACTTATATCTAATTCATTCTCATATATACTTCCTAATGTTTCACTTATTCCTGAACCTTTTATCACTATATTTTCAAAATCCATATTTTCTCCATTCCAATACTGTTAAAAGTATTTTTTCTATTTTAATATTTTCCAATTACCCTTTTTGGTAGAACCTTCCCTTTTAATTATCTTTTTTTTTCTTAATATATCCAAATTATACTTTATTCCATCTGGTGTTATTCCTATCTTTTCAGCTAACTCATTTCTTGTAATATACTGCTTTTCTTTAATTAATTCTAATATTTTCATTTGAGTATCCGTTAAATTTTCTTGGGTAGTTTTTTGGGTAGTTTCTTGGGTAGTTTCTTGTTGCTTTATCATCATATCATCAATAGCCTCATCAATTACTTCAAGCATAAATTCTATAAATTCATTTGAATTTCCAACATTATTGCAATTTTGAATTGCAGTATAATACCTTTCTTGATGTTTTCTAATAATACTTTCAATAGGAATATATTTGAATAACTCTTTCCAATTTGCAAGTATTGCAGTTTGCCAAAGTCTCGCTGTTCTTCCATTACCATCTGAAAAAGGGTGTATAAATACAAATTCATAATGAAAAATAGAGGATAAAATAAGTGGATTAACATCTTCTTTTGCTTCATTCATCCAATGAAATAAATTATCCATGAATGTTGGAACCATTGTATGAGGTGGAGCCATAAAAATTTGTACGTCTCCATCATATACAGCTTCACCATGATTTCTAAATTTTCCACTATCATCTTCAATTAAAAATGTTAATATTCCTTGTATTTTCTTTAAATCCTCTACCGAATAAGGATTTACTTTATCAATTTTTTCATAGGCTTTATAAGCATTTTTAACTTCTTGTATATCTCTTTGCTCTCCTAATACTGCTTTTCCATCAATTACAGCTTCCACTTGAAATAGTGATAACTGGTTATTTTCAATAGCCAAAGAAGAATGAATTGATTTGATCCTTGTTTTTCTTCTTAATTCTGGGTATCTACTTAAACTTTCAAAATAATTAGCTTCTCCAATTTTTTCCATTATCTTTGTAGCTAAATTCAACATTTTATCGGTTATTTTATATGGTGGATAATTCTCCATAACTTAAGCCTCCTAAAAATCTCTTAAATTCTATTTATATATATCATATATTTTGCTAATTTTCAAGGAGAAAAAAATTGCATTAAAACTGCATTAAAAATTTTTTGCAAATTACTAAACAATTGAAAATACTATATTTTTTATAAAACGACAGGCGCCACCTCGACCATTTTTTGCCTATTTTCGAGGATTTTGAGAGATTTTAAAAACTCTGAAACGCTTGAAAATAGGTAATTTTTGTTTTTTGAATATTTTTACATATCTCAAAAATCTGATCGTTACTATAAAAAGCTACTATAAATTTTGATTTCTAAAATATTTTTCAAGTCATTTTTAATAACATCAATTGGGTCAATATTGTCTAAACTGATGTTGTTATTGGCATAGTAGTTATTAGTAATATTGACAATATTTACATAATTTGATATAATATAATTATACTCTATGAAGATGGTATACATTAAAAAATTTTAAATACCAAAAAGGAGGGATATTAAATAGAGTAATAAAACTGTAACTGAATAAAGAACACAGAAAAGGAGAGCTTATTATGACTAAAAAAATTGTGTCACTGATTGTTTCTGTACTTTTAGTATGGTTTGTAAATTGGCTTTTTCTACCAACATGGTCGATTGCACACATTGATGGTTTTTTCTTTTTCGTATTTATTAGCTTACTTTTTGGAGCTAATATATTAATTATTGCATCAAATTGGAAAAGCAATCGGATAGTTTATCAGCCATTAGTAGTTATTGGAGTTATTGCTGTTATTGTTCTAATAATAGGATGTGTAGCCAGCAGTACAATAGTTAATGCCAATAAAATGCATAATCAATTGGGAACAGTAAATGAGATTTCATTTGATGATATGATTCATGAAATCGACAATGCTCAAATTCCTATTGTTGATGAAGAACTGGCTCAAAAACATGCTGATAAGAAAATTGGTGAGGATGTAGCACTCGGCTCTAGAGTTGATTTGGGAAGGGTCAATATACAAGAGGTTAATGGAGAAATTATGTATGTTGCGCTTCTCGAACATAGTGGCTTTTGGAAATGGAATAAAAATCATTCCACACCTGGCTATATTACAGTATCTGCAACAAATGCTAATAAAGTGCAGTATGTAACTGAACTAGATGATGAAAAAATTCAAATCAATTATCAGGAAAAAGCTTACTTCGGATATAACCTTAAACGACATATCAGAAACGAGGGGTATCGAACTGTAGGTCTTACAGAATACACTTTTGAAATCGATGATAGTGGTAAACCATTTTGGGTTGTAACTACTTACAAAAACACTACTTTCTGGAGTAATCCAGAAGCTACTGGTGTAGTGATAGTAGATGCACAAAATGGAAAAACGGAATTTTATGGACTGGATAATATTCCTAATTGGGTAGATATTGTCCAACCGAAGGATTTTATCGAGAAGCAGCTTGATAACTGGGGAATTTATGTCCATGGTTTTTGGAATACTCTTGCTTCAAAAGAGGAGGAAATTAAAAAAACTGATTTAACACTCACAGTTTATATGGATGGTGATTGCTATTACTTTACTGGTATGACGAGTGTTGGTGGAGATGATTCCTGTGTAGGTTTTGCAATGGTTAATACCAGAGACAAAAAATTTAAAATATGTTATATGAGCGGGGCAACTGAAAATGCAGCTATGAAATCAGCTGAAGGTTTAGTTTCTGATTATGGCTGGACTTCCACAGAACCACTTCCTTTGAATGTTAATGGTATACCAACTTATGTTATGGCTCTCAAAGATGAAGAAGGTCTTGCTAAGTCTTATGCTATGGTTAATATAGAGACTTATAGTATATCTGCAAAAGGAGAGACTTTGGCAGAAGTTAGTAAAAATTATATAAAAAAGGTTGCCAAAAGTGGAACTAATTCAGTTGTCTCTTCTGAAGAAGCTTATAGTTATAATTTAGAAGGGAAAGTTGCCAGAATTTCCTCGCTTGTAGAAGATGGCTCAACATACTATTATCTTATTATTGATAGTGGGAACGGACCTGATAATGCAATCTTTACGGCAAGCCACTCCATCTCCGATGAACTGCCAGTCACAAGAGAGGGAGATGGTGTTATTGTTAAATATATTGATGATAAAAATGGCACATTTGATATCATTGAATTCGATAATACTATGTATGGAAATTTGACTATTTCTGAAGATCAGGAAAAACGAAACGAGCTTGATGAAGGTTCGTCTGCTTTGGATGGTAAGTATGATAGTCTTGTTGAAGTGAATCCTGAATTGACTGAGGAAAAATGGAATTCTTTGACTGATGAAGAGAAAGCAAAACTCATTGAAGAATTACTCGGAGAAGACAAGTAACAGTTAATTAGTTATATTTAATATTTTTATAAAAGGGGTCGCAACGCGACCTCTTTTTACACTATTTTTGCAATAGTCACTTTTTTTTACAATTATGAGATATGTTCTAAAATCCAATCAAAATATTTTTTGCGTTTTAAAAGAGATAATTTATATTTATCACCGTTGTTCATCGTAACTAAAATACCAAATGGAAAGAAAGGCGGTGTCAAGCAAGTTTTAACAGTAGCAATATCTTTCATTTCAATTTCCCAACTTACGCTCTCTGTTCCAATTAAGCCAGATGCTAAAAAGGCAATTCGTTTATCTGTAAAATAATATTTTCCTGAAATTTGTCGGTTAATTGTTGTTTGAGGCATTTTCCAACAATCTCCTGAAACTTTACCAGCAAATAATTGTTCATCATTCGTTACTTCAAATACTTTTTTTCCCATATTATCCTCCTAAAATATTTTAATATTTTATAATATATCACGAAATAATAATCTATGCAAGTATTTCCCTTATAAATTATAAATCTAGGATTAGTGATAAAAATTATAAAATTAACAAGCAAAGCATTGCAATTCTGAAAAAATGTGATACAATAGAAAAATGAAAATGGGAAGGAGATATCAAGATGAATTATGTATTGAATTTTATTCGAGGTTTTTGCATGGCTTTGGCAGACAGTGTGCCAGGTGTATCAGGAGGAACGATTGCATTTTTATTAGGGTTTTATGATAAATTTATTAACTCATTGGATCATTTAATTTCTGGCACAAAAGAGGAAAGAAAAGAAGCGATTTTTTTCTTACTTAAATTAGGGATTGGTTGGGCAGTTGGTTTTGTGCTTGCGATGCTGGTTTTAGGCAGTATATTTGAAAACCACATTTATGCAATAAGTTCGTTATTTTTAGGATTTGTGATATTTTCGATTCCGATTATTGTAAAAGAAGAAAAAGAAGTCGTAAAAGGGAAATATAAAAATATTCTTTTTGCTATAATAGGAGCAGCACTAGTTGTGTTAATTTCTATTTTTAATCCAACAGCTGATGTTGATATTGCACATTTGACATTTGGTTCAAGCCTTTACCTTTTTGTAGCAGGTGCAATTGCTATTACAGCAATGGTTTTGCCAGGTATTTCGGGTTCGACTTTATTATTGATTTTTGGTTTATATCTACCAATTGTATCTGGGATTAAAGAAATTTTGCATTTGAATTTTGCATGTTTTCCAGCCATTATGATAGCTGCAATAGGTATGGTAGTTGGTGTTATTGCTATTATCAAAATGATTCGCAAGTGTCTAGAAAAGTATAGAAGTCAAACGATATATTTTGTTATTGGTTTAATGATGGGTTCTTTATTTTCTATTGTAAAAGGACCAACTACTTTGGATGTTCCACAAGCTGCTATGACTCTTCAAACATTTAGCATTGTATTTTTTATTATTGGTGGTTTGATTATTTGGGGACTACAAAAAGTTAGAAATGTGTTAGAGAGAAAATAAGAAAATTAAGAGAAAAGGAGTAACAAAATGAATCCTCTCATAAAAAATATGCCAAACATAAAGAAATTTAATGATTACATGTTTGATATCAAAACAGGAAAAACTCCGATGATGTTGTCAGGCCTTACAGATAGCGGTAAGGTCCATTTTTCGTATGCTACTAGATTTTATAGTGAAAAACCAATTTGTATTGTAACTTATAATGAATTACAAGCTAAAAAGTTAATGAAGGATTTAGCGTTTTTTGGGGAGAAAATTGAGTATTTTCCAAAACGTGAGACTATTACATTTGATTACTTGACAGAGAGCAAAGATAGACTATTTGACCGTATTTCAGTGCTAAATCATATGTCTAAAAAGAAAAGCAAAATTATTGTTACGACTATTGAAGCAGTGATGCAGAAAATGATTATAAAAGAAAAGTTATATGAGCATGTGACACGATTGAAAGTCGGGGATACCATTAATTTGAATGACTTTAAAGAAAAGTTGATTTCTTTAGGATATGAGAGGTACGACTTGGTCGAAGGCAAAGGGCAATTTAGTGTACGTGGCGGAATTATTGATATTGCAACAACTGGAACGAACGGAATTCGTATCGAACTTTGGGGAGACGAGATTGATTCCATCCGAAAATTTAATATCATGAGCCAAAGAACAACGGAAATGCTGGAGACAGCCGAAATTTTTCCTGCTTACGAATTTTTGTTAGAGACAGATTTAAACACAATTGTGCAAAGAATTGTGGAAAAAGATTATCCAGAAGCACTTCAAGAAAAAGTAAAAAGCGATATAGAGCAAATCAAAACTGGGGATTATCTGAATAAGATTGACAAATATTTTGATGTATTTTATGAAAATACAAGCACACTTTTGGATTATTTACAAGAAGATTTTGTTATTTTTTTAGACGAAATTGAAAAAATTAAAAATAGAGTATTGGCGATTGCCAAAGACAACGAAAACTTGATGAAAGATTTGGCAGAAAAAGGTAAATTGGTTCCAACAAGTTTAGTTAGCAGACAAGATTTTGTCGATTTTCTAAACAAAATAAAAGAGAAGCAAACCATTTATTTGGAGAAACAGGATATTGGTTTTGTGGATAAACAAAGTATGCATGCAAAAAGAAACGGATATAGCTTTAGCTATAGGGAGGTCAACTTTTTTCGTAGTTCAATGGATTTATTGTTTCAGAAATTACAAAAAGCAATTAATAGCTCCAAACAAACAATAGTCCTACGGCGGAAACGTCGATGATTGCAAGAGGATTGCAGGCATTTTATTGGAGAAAGAAATTCCAAATCAAATCCTACAAAAAAACGAAGAAGAAATTATGCTGGGCATTGTGAATATCATGCCTGGTGCTTTTTCGAGTGGTTTTGAGTGTGACGATTTTGATCTTGTGGTGGTTTCAACTGGCGAAGTTTTTGAGCAGAAAGCAAAGCGCAAAAAAGCGTCAAATGCTTTTAAAGAAGGCGAAAAAATTGTTTTTGCTGACTTAAAAGAAGGCGATTTTATTGTGCATAAAACCCATGGAATTGGGCAATACATTGGCGTTAATACCATTAAGGCAGACAGTGTCACAAAAGATTATATCAAATTAAAGTACAAGGGTGATGACATTTTATATGTGCCAACCGATTCACTTGACAATGTTAGGAAATATATTGGTCCTGAAATTACAAACTTGAGTTTGAACAAATTAGGTTCAAATGAGTGGAAAAAGCAAAAAGAGCGCTTGAAGAAAAATTTAAGAGAAGTGGCAGAAGAGCTTATTCAGTTATATGCGAAAAGGCAGAAAATGCAGGGTTTTGCTTTTTCCAAAGATACACCTTGGCAACAAGAATTTGAACAAAGTTTTGAATATACCGAGACGGATGACCAACTTCGTTGTATTGCAGAAATCAAAAAAGACATGGAAAATGCGCGCCCCATGGACCGATTGCTATGTGGCGATGTTGGTTATGGAAAAACGGAAGTGGCGATACGTGCGACTTTCAAGGCTTGCATGGATCAAAAACAAGTGGCGTATTTGGTGCCAACAACGATTTTGGCTGAGCAACAATATAATAATTTTAAAGAGAGATTAAAAGAATATCCAGTTCGTGTAGAGGGGCTAAGCCGTTTCCGAACGCCAAAAGAGCAAAAAGAAATCTTGAAGAAATTAGAAACTGGCGAAGTTGACGTCATTGTGGGAACCCACAGAATTTTAAGCCAAGATGTGAAATTCGAAAATTTGGGGCTGTTGATTATTGATGAGGAACATCGTTTTGGGGTAAAAGCAAAAGAAAAAATCAAGCAAATGAAAGACAGCATTGATGTACTAACAATGACTGCTACGCCAATTCCGCGAACGCTTCATATGTCGGTTGTTGGTATGCGTGATATGTCAGTCATTTATGAGCCGCCGCAAAATCGAAAACCAGTTCAAACTTATGTGCTAGAATATGATGCAGAAGTCATTCGAGAAGCGATTATGAAGGAATTGGAGCGAGGTGGACAAGTTTTTTATTTATATAATAATGTGCAAAATATTGTGAAAAAAGCGGGCGAAATTTCAAATTTGGTGCCAGAGGCAAAAGTGGATTTGGCGCATGGGCAAATGACAAGCCGAGAACTCGAAAATATTATGCAAGATTTTGTTGACAAAAAGACAAATGTTTTAGTATGTACGACCATTTTGGAATCAGGAATTGATATTCCAAATGCCAATACGATTATTGTGGAAAATGCAGATAGGCTTGGCTTAGCGCAGTTATATCAAATTCGTGGGCGTGTGGGACGTGCAGAAAATCAGGCTTATGCGTACATTACGTATCGTCGTGATAAGATGCTTTCAGAAGATGCAGATAAGCGTTTGAAAGCAATCAAGGAATTTACGGAGTTTGGTTCTGGTTTTAAAATTGCGATGCGTGATTTGGAAATTCGTGGCGCAGGCAGCATTATGGGCGAAGTGCAGCATGGGCATATGGAGCAAGTTGGATATGATATGTATTGTAAATTGCTAGATGAAGTTGTCAAGGAAATTCAAGGCGAGGAAATTATGGAGGAAATTGATGTACAACTTGATTTGAATGTGTCAAGTTACATTCCAGATAGTTTTATTGAAAATCCAAGTCAAAAAATTGAGATTTACCAAAATATTGCAAGTTGTAAAAAAGAAGAAGATATTCAAAATGTAATTGATGAAATCATTGACCGTTATGGAAAATTTCCAAAAGAAATCGAAAATTTGTTAGAAATTGCAAGAATAAAAAATTTGGCACGTGAAAAATTCGTACTAAAAATCAATCAAAGAGGAAATAATATAATATATTATTTTGATGACAAAAAATTTAATGTAGATATCATTGAAAAGCTGATGAAAATATATAGGGCGCGTATCAAATTTTCGCCATCCAAAATTAGTCCGTATATTACGGTTCAAATTGCGAACGATTTTGAGATTTTGAAGGAGTGCAAGGAATTTCTAGAAAGGATTTAGAAAATGGTTATTACAAGCAAAGATAATGAGTTAATCAAACACATTAGAAAATTGAAAGAGAAAAAATATCGTGATGAATTTGGCGAATTTGTGGTAGAAGGCGCCAAAATGATTCAAGAGGCGATTCACGAGAATGCCAAAATCAAGCATATTATTGTGTGTGATGATTGCAAAACAGAAAATTCTATGACACAAGAACAATTATATGATATTGCCAAATTTGATTGTGTGTATGTGAGTGAAAAAATTTTTAGTCTTGTAACTGATGTTGTGGCTCCACAAGGAATTTTGGCGGTAATTGAAAAGCCAATGAAAAGTGAGAATAAAATTGATTACAGAGCCAATCATTTTTTGCTTTTGGATAATATTCAAGATCCGGGAAACATGGGGACGATTTTGCGAACAGCAGATAGTTTGAATATGAAGCAAATCATTGTAGCGCCCGGGACGGCAGACTGCTACAATTCAAAAGTGGTGCGTTCTACTATGGGAGCGATTTTTCGCGTAAACGTCATTGAACGTGATTTGGAAAGAGTCATCAAAGAAATGCGGAAAACGTGGTATTAAAGTGTTTGCCACAGATTTACAAACCAGTAAAACAATTTATGATGTGGATTATGAAAAATCAGCTGTAATTATTGGCAATGAAGCAAATGGCGTATCACAGACGATACTGGAATTGGTAGATGAGCGCATTAAAATTCCAATGACAGGCAAGACAGAAAGCCTAAATGCAGGAGTCGCAACAGGCGTGATTTTGTATGAAATCAATCGAAGGAAATTGGAGAAATAAGAGAAAGGAATTAAAATGGGATTAGAATTTAAGAATGATGTTAATCCTACAAGTGATGCAAATGGCGTAAAATGTCCGCTTGTAGATTTTATGATTGAAGAAAGTAATTGTTTAGAAAATGCTATGATAGTTTCAGGCTTTATGGATGAGAATGCAATGATTGAGAAATTTAAAAACAAAGAAAATTGGCGTGAGATTTGTAAAAATTGCCCAAATCATCGTTTTTAAAATAAGATAAAAGCGGTCAGGCACGAAAACATTTTGCCTTCATATAATGAAATATAATGTGGAGGTAAAAAAATGTTGATCAATTTTTTAAGTCAGGCAATTATTGGTATTGGCTATATACAAAGTGGAAATCTGTTTCCAGAGCCATTGTCGCCAGAAGATGAGAGAATGTATTTGGAAAGATTAAGAGATGGGGAGGAAGAAGCAAGAAATGTGCTAATTGAACATAATTTAAGATTGGTGGCGCATGTTGCTAAGAAATATTCGACCACGAATATTGATCAAGATGACTTGATTTCAATTGGGACAATTGGGTTGATTAAAGGAATTAGCAGTTTTGATTTAAGTAAGAATTTTAAGCTAGCGACTTATGTGGCAAGATGTATTGAAAATGTGATATTTACCTGTTGGAAAGTAAGTTGTTACATAAGGTAGTAATTTTTAAAACAGTTGACAATTATTTATTCTTGAATTATAATATATAGATTATAAGGGAGAAAGGAGAAAACTATGAATAGATCAATTAAAATTATTCTAGCAGTAGTATCTATAATTCTTGTAGCAGCAATAGTTGTATCAGTAGTTGCTTTAACGAGTTCAAAATCAGAAACTAAATTAGAGTCTGTTAATAGTGCAGAGGATTTAGTATCTTTAATGGATAGAGTATATGAAGGACAAGAAAGTCTAGTACCAAATAGTGTTCAAACACAAGTAGTAGATATAAACGACGATTTAATGGTTAAATCATATACAGGACTTGATAATGGAGATGATTTACAATATCTTGCTGTATCAGAGCCAATGATTAGTTCGCAAGCCTATTCATTTGTGCTTTTAACAGTAAAAGATGGAGTAAATACAAATGAAATTGCAGAAGCAATAAAAGATAAAGTTGACTATAGAAAATGGATTTGTGTTTCAGCAGAAAAAGTATATACAACAAGTAGTGGAAATGTAGTATGCCTTGTTATGTCTAGTGAAGAAATTGCAAAACCAATCTATGAAAAATTTAAAACATTAGCTGGAACAGTAGGACAAGAATATGAAAAAACAGAAGAAATAGAATTACCACCAGAAATGTATTAATTTAAAATAAAAATTGGTCGCCGTTTAAATAGGAAATAGTATCTATTTTACGGCGATTATATTTTATAGATAATAGAAAAGGGGAGGCATATGGTATTTTCAAGTATTACTTTTTTATTTTATTTTTTGCCAATTACTTTGGCGATTTATTACATAGTACCAAACAAGTTTAAGAATATAATCTTGCTGGTAGCATCATTAGTATTCTATTTTTATGGAGAACCTAAATATGTATGGTTAATTATAACTTCAATAATACTAACCTATTTATTTGGAATTTTAATAGATAAGTATAAAAAGAAATCAAAGTTATTTTTAATACTCTCAATCGTTATTATAGTAGGATTACTGATGTATTTTAAATGTATTAATTTTGTTATAGAAAACGTAAATTTATTTATATCAAATAAAATAGATTTTATTTATGTGGCACTTCCTATTGGTATCTCTTTTTATACTTTTCAAATGGTTAGTTATTTAATAGATGTATATAAGAAAGAGGCAAAAGTTCAGAAAAATATTTTAAAACTTGCAATGTATATTTCTTTATTTCCGCAATTAATAGCTGGTCCAATTGTAAGATATACCACAATAGAAGAACAAATAGAAAAAAGAAACTATACATTTGAAAAATTTAGCTTAGGAGTTAGAAGGTTTATTATTGGACTAGGAAAGAAAGTATTGATTGCAGATGTATTAGGAGAATTAAATACGATCATTTTAGGGAGCAATGAGAGCAGTATACTTTATTATTGGCTCTACGCAATCTCTGGAATGTTACAAATCTATTTTGATTTTTCAGGTTATTCTGATATGGCAATTGGGTTAGGCAAAATGCTAGGTTTTGAATTTTTAGAGAATTTTAATTATCCATATATTGCGACAAGTATCACAGATTTTTGGAGAAGATGGCATATATCTTTGAGTACATGGTTCAGAGATTATGTTTATATTCCATTGGGTGGAAATAAGGTTAGCCCTATAAAATGGTTTAGAAATATATTAATTGTATGGATATTAACAGGTTTTTGGCATGGGGCTGCATGGAATTTTGTGATTTGGGGGTTATATTTTGGAATTTTGTTAATAATTGAAAAAATGTTTCTACAAAGAATTTTAAAAAAAGTTCCTCTCATTTTGGCACGAATTTATACATTGTTTATTGTTATGATTAGTTTTATTTTATTCAATGGAGAGAGTGTTGCTCATATTTTGCAAAATATAGGAGGACTATTTGGGATAGGTAATCTGCCAATTACTTCAAAAGAAAGTTTATATTACTTAAAAAGTTATTTTGTGGTTATCGTAATAGGCATAATTGGTTCTACACCAATATTAAAAAATATAATGAGCATTAAAAAAGCACGTAAATTTATGAACTGCATAGAGCCAATATTTTTATTATTGGTTTTAATGGTAAGTACAAGTTATATTATAGATGGTTCCTTTAGTCCATTTTTATATTTTAGGTTTTAGGAGGTGTTATCGGTGGAAGATAAAACTAAAAATATTGTTATTACAATAGGGTTTGTTGCAATATTGACGGTACTATTTTGGGCCAATATATTAAAACAAAATCAAGAAATTTCTATAACAGAGAGAAGAAAACTAGCACAATTTCCTAAAATAACACTAAAAAAATTAATGAATGGAGAAGTGAGTAGTAAGATAGAAAAATATACAGTAGACCAATTTATAGGAAGAGATATATTTAGAAGTGTAAAATCGTTTTTTAGTATGAATTTATTAAGACAGAAAGATAATAATCAATTGTTTGAAAAAGATGGAGCTATCTATAAAATAGAGTATCCCTTAAAAGAGCAAAATCTAAATCAATCGCTAGATAAAATAAATGAAATTTATGAAAAATATTTACAAGGTATGCCAGTATATTATGCTATTATTCCAGATAAAAATTATTACTTAAAAGGGGATGAACATTTGAAAATGGATTATGATAAGCTGAAACAAATTGCTTTATGCAAGTTGCAACATATGAAATACATTGACATTTGGGAGGATTTAGAATTAAATGATTATTATAGAACTGATTTACATTGGAGGCAAGAAAATTTACAAAAAGTAGTAAAAAAAATACAAACGAATATGAAAATAGAAAGTATAAAAGAATTAAACAATATACCAGTAAACATAGGTGAATTTTATGGCACATATTATGGACAATTAGGAGTAAGGGTAAGTCCAGATGAAATGTACATTTTAATAAATGATGTGATTGAAAATTGCAAAATGTATAATTATGAAACAGAAAAAGTAGGAAAAATATATGATAAAAACGATTCTAGAGATAAATATGATATCTATTTATCAGGAGCAACTCCGCTAATTTGTATAGAAAACCCAAATGCAAATAATTCAAAAGAACTATTAATATTTAGAGATTCTTATGCGAGTAGTTTAGCTCCTTTATTGGTACAAAATTACAGAAAAATTACATTAATAGATCTTAGATATATTTCGAGTACTTTATTAGATAATTATATTGAATTTGATCATCAAGATGTTCTATTTTTATATAGCACATTAGTACTCAATCAGAATGTATTGAAATAGGCAAATAAAAAATATAGTAATTTTTCTCATATAAATGAATACCTTGTTTGTATGAAAGTATTTGTGAATTTTCCAGATAGTACAGATGAACTTGAAGATCGACTAGCCACTTTTCATGCTAATCTAATGATAGAAAAAATCAGAGAACAGAATATAAGTGATTTAGCTAAAACTAAGATGTTAAATTTAATATTAGAATATCTAAAAGATAACAGTTAAATTGTATCACAAATTTAAAAAGTAATTTAGAATTAAAATTCTAAATTACTTTTTGCATAATAAACTTTTTTATATATTGTAATATCCTTTACAAAAATATTACAATAAGGAAAGGTAGAAGAATGGCAAAAGAAAAAAGAAAAAAAGCGATTTATTCTCGTAAATCCAAATTTACAGGAAAAGGAGAAATTACACATAATCAAATTGAGGTGTGCAAAAGAAAAATTGATTTAACTTTTGATGATGTAGACTTAGAAAAAGACATTATTATTTATGAAGATGAAGGATATACGGGTTATAATATTAATCGACCAGCTTTTCAAAGAATGTTAAAAGATATGAAAGAAAAAAAGATAGATACTATTGTTTTTTACAAACTAGATAGAATTAGCAGAAATGTATCCGATTTTAGTAGTTTAGTTAATCAATTTGATGAATATGATGTGACGTTTTTGTCTGCAACAGAAAGTATTGAAAATGTAACACCAAGTCGGACGTGCCATGATGTTTATGATTTCAGTATTTGCTCAATTAGAACGTGATACAATTGCAGAGCGTATTAGAGATAATATGCTTGAACTTGCTAAAACTGGTCGTTGGCTTCGGTGGAATAACTCCAACTGGTTTTGGGTCAGAACAAATTGAAAATATTACAGTAGATGGAAAAGTTAGAAAACTATATAAACTTTCTCCTATTGATAGTGAAGTGAGAATTGTAAAAATCCTTTTTGATAAAATGAGAGAATTAAAATCACAAACTAAATTAGAAACTTATACGATACAAAATGATATAAAAACCAAAAATAATAAAGTTTATACAAGATGGGGATTAAAAAATATTTTAATGAATCCAGTTTATGCTGTAGCTGATAAAGATACTCTTCAATATTTTAAAAATTTACATGTAGATATTTATGCAGATGAAAAAGAATTTGATGGGATACATGGATTAATGGTATATAACAAGACAGAAAAAAAGAAAAGGCAAGTTGTAAAAAGAGATATAAATGATTGGATTATAGCAGTAGGAAAACATGAAGGGATTATTTCTGGCAAAGAGTGGATAGAAGTACAAAATATATTACATCAAAATAGTGAAATGCGATACCGTAAGCCAGGTGCTAGTAATGCGTTATTATCAGGAATTTTGAGGTGTGAATATTGTGGCTCATTGATGAGAATTAAATTAAGACATAATGTAGTAGATAGAGAGGGACGTAGAGTATTTGATTATATGTGTGAATTGAAGGATAAAAGTAGAAAACAAAAATGCCAATGTAAAAATATTAATGGTTTAGAGGCAGATAGATTGGTTATGGAAGAAATAAAAAAATTAGTAGTGCCTACTGGAGAATTTTATCAAGCATTGAAAAATCTTTCTACAGATGCATTTAGTCAAGATTCTAAAAATAGTGAAGAAGTAAAAACATTAAAGACATTAAGGAATAAAAATGAAAAAGACATTAATTTATTATTAGATAAAATCAAATATATTGATGTTGAGTTATTGGATGATTTATCAACTCAAATAAAAAAATTAAAGCAAGCTAATAAAGAAATAGAAAAGCAGATAAAAGAGCTAGCTAATATCAATTATGATGAAATGAGTGATAAAGAAACGGCGGATTTAGTATTAAACGTATTAGATAATTATTTTACATCTTTTGATACACTAGATTTAAATACAAAAAGAAATATGATAAAATTGTTAGTTAGTTCTATTACATCAGATGGAGAAGATATAAACATTAACTTTATAGGAGCAAGAAATGTAAAGGATAATATTTTTCCAACAGGTAAGAATTGCAAATGAGATTTTGATGTATTTGCGTTCTAATAAAAAGCTAGGGGCAGAAGTCTATTTGAATGAGCCAATTGGAAAAGATAAAGATGATAATGTTGTTACACTTCAAGAAATTTTGGAAAACGATGACCGCAATATTGAAGATGAAGTGGATTTGAAATTTAAAATTAAAAATTTATATGAAAAGATTAAAAATATCTTGAAAGATAGAGAAAAGACAATCATTGAATTACGTTTTGGATTGAATGGAGATAAACCAAAAACGCAACACGAAATTGCCAATATGATGGGAATTTCTAGAAGTTATGTTTCTAGAATTGAAACAAAAGCAATTGGCAAATTAGCAAAAGAAATGAGGGAATCATAAAAATAAAATAATAAATTATAGGATTTTGCTTGACTAATCTTAATAAAAATTGTATGATAAAAGTGTTGTTAATAAAAGGAGAAATTTATGGAGAAAAATACATATTGTACACCACTTTCTGGAAGATATCCAAGTAAAGAAATGAATTATATTTGGTCAGAGACAAGCAAATATTCGACTTGGAGAAAATTGTGGGTGGCACTTGCCGAGACAGAAAAAGAACTTGAAATTGATATTACAGAGGAACAATTAAATGAAATGAAAGCCCATGTTTTTGATATTGATTATGACATTGTGGCACAAAGAGAAGCAGAATGTAGACATGATGTTATGGCACATGTGTATGAATTTGGACTAAAGTGTCCGCTTGCTAAACCAATCATTCATTTAGGTGCAACATCATGTTATGTGACAGATAATACAGATGTGATTTTGATGACAAATGCATTAAAGTTAATAAAACAGAAATTGGTGGTTGTGATTCAGCATTTGAAAATTTTTGCAGAAAAATACAAAAACACAACTTGTTTAGGGTATACGCATTTTCAGCCAGCACAGTTGACGACAGTTGGTAAAAGAGCAACTTTGTGGTTACAGGATTTGTTAGAAGATTTGGAAGAGTTGGAATTTGTAGAAAGCCACATGAAATTGCTTGGCTGTAAAGGAACAACTGGAACGCAAGAAAGTTTTATGAAATTATTTAAGGACGAGGAAAAAGTAAAACAGATTGATGGAAAAATTGCGGAAAAAATGGGTTTTGATAAAGTTTATGCAGTGTCTCGGACAAACGTATACCAGAAAGTTAGATAGTAGAGTTCTTAGTGTTTTAGCACAAATTGCGCAAAGTGCTTCAAAATTTGCAAATGATATGCGTTTGTTGCAACATGAAAAAGAGTTAGAAGAACCTTTTGAAAGTGGTCAAATTGGTTCGTCTGCGATGGCATACAAACGAAATCCAATGCGAAGTGAGAGAATCAATTCGTTAAGTAGACACGTTATAGCACTTTCGATGGATCCAAATATGACGGCAAGTACGCAGTGGTTAGAAAGAACGCTAGATGATTCAGCAAACAAGAGAATTTGCGTGCCAGAAGCATTTTTGGCGGTGGATAGCATCTTGATTTTATATGCTAATATTGCAAGTGGAATTGTGGTTTATGAAAATGTGATTAAAACCAACATGATGCAAGAATTGCCTTTTATGGGAACAGAAGAAATTTTGATGAATGCAGTTTTAAAAGGTGGTGATAGGCAAGATTTGCATGAAAAAATTCGTGTGTATTCAATGGAAGCTGGCAGAGAAGTCAAGGAATTTGGAAGACCAAATGATTTGATAGACAGAATTGCTGCAGATAGCACTTTTGGTTTGACGAAAGAAGAAATTTTAACTGCCTTAAATCCAGATAATTTATGTGGAAGAGCTAGCCATCAAGTAACTGATTTTATTGAAAATGAAGTAAATCCTATTTTAGAAAAATATAAGGATTTATTAAACGTAGAAGTAGGAAATGTGAATGTATAATACAAAGGGCATGGTTATAACCTGCCCTTGTTCTAATACAGAAAAGGAGGAAAAATGGCAAAAGTAAAAGTAGTGCTGGGTTCATTTTATGGAGATGAAGGAAAAGGAAAAATTATTGATTATTTAGCGAAGGATAGTGATTTTGCGGTAAGATGTACAGGAGGAAATAATGCAGGGCATACAATTGAAGTTGGAGGAAAAAAATATGCCTTTCATTTAATTCCGTCAGGAATTTTGAATCCAAATACAAAAGCGATTATTGGAAATGGTGTCGTGATAGATCCGAAAGTTCTAGTTGAGGAAATTGAAAATTTGAAAACAAATGGCATTGATGTGAATAATTTATATGTTAGTGATAAGGCACATGTAATTTTTCCATATCATATTGAGTTTGACCAATTATTAGAAAACTTAAGAGATGAAAATGATAAAATTGGGACAACGAAAAGAGGAATTGGTCCAGCATATTGTGATAAGTTTGAAAGAAGTGGCATTCGTATAGAGGATTTCATTTCGAGTCGATTTGAAAGTTTGCTAAAGAGAAATGTAAGGCAACGAAATAGAATTTTAGAATTGTATGGATGTACATTATTTGATAGTGATAAGATTTTGCAGGAATATAGAGAATATGCAGAATATTTAAAACCATATGTGGTAGATACAGTTTATATGCTACATAGAGCTTTAGAAGAAGATAAGACAATTGTGTGTGAAGGGGCGCAGGCAACTTTAGATCGGAAGAGCGTCGTGTAGGGAAAGAGTGTAGGTTATAGTGTAG
>CAMSEX010000002.1 GCA_947057875.1 uncultured Clostridium sp. | reverse complement strand
CTACGATTGTTTTGGCAATTGGTGTGCAACGTATGGTTAAGAAAAATGCGATTGTCAAAAAATTGCCAGCTGTGGAAACACTTGGTTGTGCTTCGGTTATTTGTTCAGATAAAACAGGAACTTTAACGCAAAATAAGATGACAGTCAAGAAAATTTTTGTCAATAGTAGGCTTCAAAATATTGAAGAAATCAAAGATAAAACCAATGAACTTGGGGTTTTAGTAGCAAATGGAATGTTGTGTAATGATACAAAAATTGCAGAAGATGGAACGCTTACAGGTGATCCAACAGAAACAGCATTAGTAGATATGGGATTTAACTTAAAGTATGAAGGCTATACGCTTGAAAACTATCCACGTGAATTTGAAATTCCATTTGATTCAGATAGAAAGCTTATGACAACGATTCATAAAACACAAAAACAAGGAGAGTATATTGTTTATACAAAAGGTGGGGTTGACGAATTATTAAAATGTTGCAATACCTATCAGGAAAATGGCGAAGTCAAAAGCGATTTAGAAGATTACAAATCTTTGATTTTGTCAACCAATAAAAATATGGCGGAAAAAGCTTTAAGGGTTTTGGCATTTGGCTATAAAATTATCAATCATTCTTTGACGAAAGATGATATTGAAAATTTAGAAAGTGGCTTGACTTTTGTTGGTATGTGTGGCATGATTGATCCACCAAGAGAGGAAGTAAAAGAAGCTGCCCAAAAATGTGTATCAGCTGGAATTAAAACAGTAATGATTACAGGAGACCACAAAATTACAGCAACAGCAATTGCTAAAGATTTAGGCATTTTGCAAAATGAGAAGGAAGCGATTACTGGCAGCGATTTGGAGAAAATGTCTGATGAAGAATTGAAGCAGAAAGTGAGAAATATTTCTGTGTATGCACGTGTTTCGCCAGAGCATAAAGTTAGAATTGTCAAGGCTTGGCAAGCAAATGGCGAAGTGGTTGCCATGACTGGTGATGGTGTTAATGACGCACCAGCTTTGAAAAATGCTGATATTGGTTGCGCGATGGGAATAGTAGGAACGGATGTTGCTAAAGAGGCAGCAGATGTTATTTTGACAGACGATAACTTTTCGACGATTGTAGCGGCAGTAGAAGAAGGTAGACGAATTTATGATAACATTTTGAAAGCAATTGCATTTTTATTGTCAAGTAACATTGGCGAAATTGTAGTATTATTTTTAGCGATTATGCTAACTCCGATTTTAGCGAAAATATTTGGAATTACGAATATTAGTCAGTTAGAACCGTTACTTCCAATGCACATTTTATGGATTAATTTGGTAACAGATTCGCTTCCAGCATTAGCATTGGCGGTTGATCCTGCGGATAAAAGTATTATGAAAAGAAAACCAATTAAAAATAGCAAAGGAATTTTCAACAAAGGAATGACTTGGCGCATTTTATACCAAGGTGTTTGGGTTGGTTTGATTACATTAATTGCATTTATTTTAGGACTTTCATCAGAAGGAACAGGAGAGTACAAAATTGCAGTGGCGCAAACAATGGCATTTAGTGTGCTTGCTTTGTCAGAATTGGTGCATGTATTTAATGTGAGAAATAATCAAGTTTCTGTTTTTAAGACAAATCCATTTAATAATAGCAAATTGATTTTGGCAGAGTTAGTTTCAGCAGGTTTAATGTTTGTTGTGCTATTTGTACCAAGTTTAAGAGAAATTTTCAGTTTGGAAGTACTACCAGCTGACAAATTGTTTGAGACGATTTGTTTGATATTATCACCAATTGTAATTGTTGAAATATTTAAAAAGTTAAAAATTAATGGAGAACATTAAATGATGCATAATATATGGAATCCGTGGCATGGATGTAGAAAAATTAGCGAAGGCTGCCAAAATTGTTATATGTATTTTTTAGACGAAATGCGTGAGCAAGATGGCAGCTATATTTATAAAGTAAAAAATAAGTTTGACTATCCACTTAAAAAAAATAAAGATGGTATGTATAAAATAAAAAGTGGAGCGCAAGTTCGTGTATGTATGACTTCAGATTTTTTCTTAGAAGAAGCAGATGAGTGGAGAGAGGAAGCATGGCAGATTATGAAGAAACGTTCAGATGTCGTATTTTATTTGCTGACAAAACGTCCACAAAGAGTAGAAAAGTGTTTGCCACAAAATTGGGGAGAAGGTTGGGAAAATATTTTTTTTAGCGTTACTTGTGAAAACCAAAAAAGAGCTAATGAACGAATTCCAATTTTGCTGGATTTACCATTTAAACATAAAGGAATTATGGTGGCTCCATTTATAGATGAGGTGCATATTGAAAATTACTTACAAAAAAATATCATAGAACAAGTGACTTGTGGTGGAGAAAATTATGTTGGAAGTCGTCCCTTAAAATATGAATGGGTAAAGAGTTTGTATGACGAATGTGTTTTGCATGATGTGAATTTTGAATTTTTTGAAACAGGTACAGAATTTATCAAAGATGGGAAGCAATATCATTTGCCAAATAAAAAGTTACAAAATCAAATGGCATATAAATCTGGATTAAATCATGAAGGGAAACCAGTAAAATTTAAATTAGAATTACCACAAAAAGAGCAAATTGATTTTTTTGAATTACTATAAAATGATTTACTTTCCAAAAAGTATATGTTATAATAATAAAAAGTTTGAATGTATGAGAGGGAAAATCAAATGAAAAATCAAAAAGGAATTACACTAATGATACTGGTTATAACGATTATCATTATGTCGATTATAGTAGGAAGTATATCTTTTTCATCTAGTTCCAGTTTTAAAATGAAAGGCTATTATGATATGTGTTCAGATATTGAGTTATTAGATGAAAAAATAGCGATTTTTTATGTGCAAAATAAAAGTTTGCCGATTACATCTGAGACTAAAAATGTTCAAGAATTAATTGAAAATTATGCGCAAGACAATGTCAATTATAACCCTAATAACAGCGGAAATTTGCACAAAATTGATTTGAATAAATTAGAAAATTTATCATTAAATCAGACTGATTATTATATTGATGAGGTAAGTCATACCATTTATTCTGCTAAAAAAACAGAATTAGAGGGGCAGTATTATTATACCACTCCTCTTGCTTATAAGGAAGTAAATTTAAGTTTGTATAAATAATTATTTTAATTCCACAATTGTGACACCATCTTCACCTTCACCAAAAGTTCCCAAACGGAAACTTTTGACATGAGGGTGATTTTTTAAAAAGTTATGAATTCCGCGTCTTAATATTCCAGTACCTTTTCCATGCACAATTTGCACATTTTGCAAACCATTTAAAGAACAATTATCTAAATATTTGTCAACAACAAAGCAAGCATCTTCCACATTTTTTCCAATGACATTGATTTCAGGAGAAATACTGGAAACTTTAAATTCACGTTTTGCATTAGAAAAAGTAGTCTGTTTTTGAGGTTTATTTTTTGCCTCAATTAAATCTTCTAATTTAAAAGAAGTTTTCATACTTCCAATTTGAACCATAACAGTGTTATTTTTTGTCAAGTTAGAAACAATAGTTCCGATTTGGTTCAAACGCGGAATTTTCACGGTCAATCCAACTTTTACGTCATTTTTTGGCAATGTTTTTTCTTGTTTTGGAACAGAATTTTTGGTAGAAGACAAATTATCAATTTTTTGATTTAATGTATTTCTAATTTGGTTTGATTTTTTAGCATTTGGTTGTTGTTCCAGTTCACGTATCATGTTATTTGCATCTTCTTTAGCTTCTAGTAAAATTTCTCGTGCTTGTATTTTAGCTTTTTCAATGATTTCATGTTCTGTTTTAGTAAGTTGTTCAAAATCAAGTTGATATTGATTTTTTAGTTTTTCTGTTTCACGCAAATCAATTTCGATTTTTGATTTGTCAAGTTCTATTTGTCGTTTATTTTCATAAATTTCATTTAGTAAATCTTCAATATTGGCGGTGTCGGTTTCAATGAAATCTTTAGCACGATTAATAATTGTTTGTGAAATACCTAATTTTTCACTAATAATAAAAGCATTGCTTCGACCAGGAACGCCAATTAGAAGTTTGTAAGTAGGGGATAAAGTTTCAAAATTAAATTCCACACTAGCATTTTCAAAATTTTCTGTGACTAATGCGTAATTTTTAATTTCATGGTAATGTGTAGTTGCCATGGTCAAAATTTTTTTATGATTAAAATGTTCCAAAATGGAGATAGCTAAACTAGAACCTTCAATTGGGTCAGTTCCAGAACCCAATTCGTCAAGCAAAACAAGACTATTTTCGGTTGCTTTTTCTAAAATATGTGCAATATTGGTTATGTGTGAGGAAAAAGTGCTGAGTGAATCTGAAATGCTTTGCTCATCTCCAATGTCAGCAAAAATTTCGTCAAATATAAAAATGCTACTGCCAGACTTAGCAGGAATATGAAGTCCTGCTAATCCCATTATATGAAGTAATCCAACCGTTTTTAAAACAACCGTTTTTCCACCAGTGTTAGGACCTGTAATGATTAAACTGGTAAAGTTTTTGCCAAGTTCAATCGTATTTTTTACGACTTTGTCAAGTGGAATGAGTGGATGAAAACAATCAATCAAACATATGGATTTTTCAGTATTTATTATAGGTTCGGTACAATCAAATTCTTTTGAAAATTTGGCTTTTGCAAAAATAAAATCAAGTAAGCCAATTAAATTGGTGGTATTGTTTAATTCATCAGTTAAATCAAAAAATAGGGAAGATAGCTTCATCAAAATTTTTTCGATTTCAATACTTTCTTCTGTGTGCAAGTTGCTAATTTCATTGTTAATTTCAAAAATAGCCATAGGTTCGATAAATACCGTAGAACCACTGGTAGAAGTATCGTGCACAAATCCTTTTACTTGAGATTGATATTCACTTTTTACAGGAATAACAAAACGTCCATTTCGGATGGTTACAATTGGTTCTTGAATGTATTTTGAATGCAAAAGGGAATGTAGTTTTGTGTGAATTTCAGCTTCTTTTTTGCGAATATTATTACGAATGCTTTTTAAAGTGACTGAAGCATTGTCATCAATTGTATTTTCGTCAATGATGGCAGTTGTAATGGCTTTTACAATACTTGGATTGGAATATAAATTTTCAAAGAAATTTGTCAAGTTTGGGAAATCGGTGCTATCGACGATTTCTGTAAAGAAATAGGATTTTAGTTCTTGTGAAACTTGTAAAATATGATTTAACTCCAAAAGCATTTTACTATTTAAAGAATTGCTGTTTTCGAGTTGTTTTAGGTGAATAGTAATATCTGCAATTTGACTAAATGGAACTGCTCCAAGGCGATACAAAAGTGTGATAGCTTCACTTGTTTGCTTTTGAGCTTTTTCAATATTTTTTTTATTTGTAAAAGGCATCAACTCAGATACCTGAATTTTCCCAATATAAGTAGACGCAAACTCTGTTAAAATTTTGCGTATTTTATCAAATTCTAATTTTTCAAGAGATTTTGTATTCATTTTTTGAGTCCTTTCTTTTATTTATAATATCACAAAATACGAAAAAAAGCAAATGAGTTATTTTCAGGAAAAATATTTTGTTGTAAAACAAAAATTTGACATAATATACAAAATATGGTATAATAAAAAAAAGACATATAATTGTCAAAAGAAAGCGAGGAAAAACAGGATGAGGAAAGAAGAGTATTTTAGAGAAATCAATGTACTTTCTGCTCGATTTTGTAACAGTGTTTTGACATCAAATTGCTCTATTGACAAGTATTTAACAATAGCAGAGCAGGTACGTGAACGGCGGACTCTTGCCGAAAATATGATGAAGCAAAACTCTGGAAACGAAGAAAAAATGCTTTTTGATATTAAAATGAGATTGTTGGAAATACTTTCTGACTTTTAAGAAAAAAAGTCCGCTGTTTTATGCGGACTTTTGCCAATTTTAAAGAAAATGAGGTTAATATGAAAGTTGTAATAATTGGCGGAGGACCAGCAGGAATGATGGCTGCAATTTCTGCTGCTAAAAGTGGAAATAAAGTGATTTTATTAGAAAAAAACAAGGCTTTGGGGCGTAAATTATTAATTACAGGAAAAGGAAGATGTAATATTACAAGTTCTTTGCAGATGAGTGAATTTATCCAAAATACACCAGGAAATGGACGTTTTTTGTATAGCTGTTTTGAACAATTTACGAACCAAGATATCATTAAAATACTAAAAGAAAATGGTTTAGAGGTAAAAAAAGAAAGAGGAAATCGAATTTTTCCTGTAACGGATAAAGCTGAGAGTGTGTTAAATTGCTTTGAGAAGGAGTTAAAAAGGCATCATGTGGAAGTAAAAACAAATAGGCAAGTAACTGAAATTTGTACTACAATGGGCGAGAAAGTGCAAAGAATAGTGGGGGTAAGATGTATCTCGAACGAAGAAATAAAAGCTGATAAAGTTATTTTAGCTACAGGAGGAAAAAGTTATCCACGGAACTGGTTCTACGGGTGATGGGTACCAATTGGCGGAAAAGGTAGGTCATACAATTATTCCACCAAAGGCTAGTATTGTTCCATTGGAGGCAGAGCAAAAATTGTGCCAAGCGTTGATGGGATTATCCTTGAAAAATGTGAAAATTCAATTGATAAATATAGAAAATCGAAAAAAAATATATGAGGATTTTGGGGAAATGTTATTTACTCATTTTGGAGTAAGTGGTCCAACGATTTTGAGTTCTTCAGCACATTTATTACGTGAAAAAAATATTGAAAAGTCCTTGAAAAGAGGAGAGATAAAATTAAAGATTGATTTGAAACCAGCACTTGACAACATGGACTTGGATAAGCGTATCAGACGTGATTTTGATGGATGCCAGAACAAGGAATTTAAGAATAGTTTAAATCAATTATTGCCAAAAAAGTTGATTGGTAGTATTATAGATTTGTCGGGAATTCAGCCTATAAAAAAGGTAAATGAAATTACGAAGGAAGAAAGGACAAAATTGGTAGAATTGCTGAAAAATTTTCAACTGACTATTACAGGTTTTAGGCCAATTGAAGAAGCGATTGTAACAGCTGGTGGGATTTGTGTAAAGGAAATCGATCCAAAGACAATGGAGTCAAAGAAGGTAGAACGGTTTGTTTTTTGCTGGAGAAGTGATTGATGTAGATAGTTATACTGGTGGATTTAATTTACAGATAGCGTATTCTACTGGTTTTGTGGCAGGAGGGAATCATGTTTAAAACAATTGACAAAAATATAAAGGCAGAAATTGTAGAGAAAAAGTCGAAATTTATTGCTCATTTATTTTATACCGAAAGTGTGGAAGAGGCTGAGTTTTTAATCAAACAGGTTAATAAAAATTATTTTGATGCTAGACATCATTGTTATGCTTTTCGCATTATGAACCAAGAGCGGAATGATAGAGCGTTTTAGCGATGATGGAGAACCTTCTGGAACGGCAGGTGCACCAATGTTAAATGTCTTGTCTGGACAGAATTTGTCCAATGTTTTGGTAATTGTGACACGTTATTTTGGTGGGATTTTGCTTCGGTACAGGAGGGCTGGTCAAAGCTTATACAGTAGCATTGCAAGAGGCATTAAACAAGGCGAATTTAGTAGAGAAGGAATTTGGAAAAGAAGTGCAAATGGTGGTAAGCTATGCGGATTTGGAAAAATTAAGATATTATTTGAAACAAAATAAAGTTCAAATAGTAGATACTATTTTTGGAGAAAATGTAGTTTTAATGCTGGATATGACACAAGAAAAATGGGTAGAGATGTTGTCTCAAAGAGAAAATTTGAACTTTAAAATCTTAGAATGTGAAATTTTAGGAGATAAATTTATTAGAGTAATGTAGAGGTTAATGCCCTAAAATATAAAATAAAAGGAGAAGAGTATGGATTTATCAATGTTAGTGGGACCAATTGTTGGTGCGGTAATTGGGTATGGAACGAATTGGCTAGCGATTAAAATGCTGTTTCGACCATTAAAATCAATCAAAATTGGAAATTTTACAGTACCATTTACACCAGGAATTATACCAAAGCGTCAGAATAAATTAGCTGTGGCGATTGGAGAAATGATTGGAAATCATTTATTTACGAAGGAAGATATGCAGCAGATGTTACTTTGTGAAGAGATTGAAAATGAAGTAGTAAAAAAGATTTTGATGTTGTTGCGTAGCGAAGATACAGTGAAAAAATTTTGTTTGGACAATATAGAACAAGAGATGTATGAAGAAAAAAGGGAGAATTTAGAGATTTGGATAAGTGAGCAAATTAAAAATGGTTTATTAGAGGCTGGAATTGGAGAGATAATAGCATTGGAAGGTGGCAATATTATTCGTGAGAAGGTAAGTGGAAGTATGCTCAAAATGTTTGTCACAGATGGCTTAATTCGTTCAATTGTGGAGCCTTTGGGGAGTCAAGTAGAAGACTATTTGCAAGAACATGGAAATGAAAAAATTATACCTGTAGTGGAAAAAAGAGTGAAAGAGTTAGAAGAAAAGCAAATAAAAGATGTTATTTCAAATATTGTTACAAATGAAGAGGAATTAGAAGATAAAATAAAAGAAATATATCGAAAATTTATTTTAAATTATGTAGGACAACTGCTAGAAAAATTTGATATTGTCAAGAATGTGGAAGAGAAAATTAGACAAATGAATGTGCTTGAGTTGGAGAAGATAATTCTTCAAGTAATGAAAAAGGAATTGGGTGCAATTGTGAATCTTGGTGCTTTGATAGGACTTGTTTTAGGAAGTTTGAATATAATTTTGTAAAAGAATAAAAATCGGAAATTGTGTGTTTCCGATTTTTTTACTAATGTTTTTTCAGAATATTATCTTCATATTCTTCCCAAGATTTACTGAACTCATGATTGGCAAACATATCTTTTAATCCTGTAATTTGTTTTAAACGAATAATTTCGTCTAATTCCATACCTAAATGTTTTGAAATTTGTGCTTCTGTCCAGCCATTTTGAGTGAGAGTTAAAACAATGTGTGACATGTCAATGATTTGATGAGTTCCTCTAGCACGGTTATGCCTAATGGTACTTGCCATACGATTTTCCAGTGTTTTATCAATGGTAACAATGGGAATTTGTTTTAAATGAAAATATTCTTTGGCACAACGATAACGGTGAAAACCGTCAACTACAATATAAATGTCTCTTGTAGAATCATAGTAAGTTACAATTGGTTGAGTGTAGCCGTCTTCTTCGATAGAATGCTTTAATAGTTCCATTTCTGGTGGGGCAACTTTATTGGGGTTATAATCATTAGCGATAACTTTGTCGATATCAACCAATTTTACGTTTAGTACTGGAAATTCTATTTCATTTTCACTCATTTTTGATCTCCTTTTTTCATATAAATTGTTACAAAATTTTTAGAAAATTGTCTTGGCTCTATCTCAAATTTACATTTTTCATAAATTTCCAAATAAGCAGTTGTGACAATGCTTTTGGCAATTTCATTCTTATTTTCATGTTTGATTTCTTTTAAGATTTCCACAAGATGCTCTTCTTTTGTGGAATAAATGTTTTTTATAACATTTCGAGTAACAGATGTAAAAGCTGTAACAACATCGTTTTCTATATATAAATACCAGATTTTGTTGTTGTCATCAAAAATTCTATCATTAGTTTGTCTTTGAACGGTTCTTGAAGCAAAAAATCTTCCCATGTATTGATAAAAATTTTCATCTTTATTGGTTAGTTTTAAAATCATAAATTTGCTCCTTTTTTAGTGGATTTTTCTAAAATTATTTTTTGTAATGTTTTATCATCTGTTACAGTTGTGTGGTCTAAAAGGTTATCCCATTTGTGAATTAATTCCATTAATTGTTTGTCATCTGTTTTGGTTTGAGCATAGGACAGTCTTCGCAAATAAAAGTCATTTTTTTCAATGGCTCTTGCAATTCTACGCCAAGAAATTGCCTTTTTTTGACTTTCTAGTTTACATTCAACTGTTTCGGGTATTTTGTCAAATTCAATGCCATATTTATTTCTATGCCAAATCATAAATTTTTTGATTTTTCGGTAATAATGTAACATTAAATCGCGATTATAAAGTCCAATGCTTTCTAACAAAAATATAGAGTATTCTTGCCAAGTCATAAAATCTGGTTTGCTGGATTTAATATTGCCAAGTGCAGTTGTTTTACAATAAATATTTCCAAAATTTACACCGATTAACACGATTTAAAACTTTACTCCAAGTCTCATATTCCAAGGATTTAAACTGATTTAAGCCTTTTTTTTGATCATCACCAAAAGGTTGACAAAGACGTTGTTCATAAATGCTAATTCCGTTTTTATACATTAATTCATAAATATAATTAAATTTGAGATTAAGTTGACTAACAGCACCCCAAATATCTTCTGCGGTCCAATCATAAATGGGGTAGAAGTTGTAAACATCAATGTGTTTTTCATGAACTTTTAATTTGGTTGACCAATGATGGTTGTCAAACATAATTTTATGGTTGTGAAAGGCAATTGTTCGGAAACGATTTAAACTTTCATTTGTTCTAATTCCAATTCCACAGGCCACAGAACCATGATATTTTTTTTGATACCAGTCAGCAAATTGAATAATGAAGTCTTCAAATTCTTCTCCTTTTTTGAACCAAGAAAAAGGACAGTTATGGATGTTAATGCAATTTTTTGGCAAATCGCGTACCCACAAATGTTTACTTTCTTCTTCCCAGCAAATCCATTTTGGTTGCAAAACAGAAACAGCATTTCGGAGGGCCATAGGAAGGGCAATATGATAAAAATCTCTAATTTGAGATAAGTGTTTTAATTCTTCAACATGTTCAATTGTGTAATAATATTGAGCTTCTAAATCGATGAATAGTACATCAAATTTTTTATTTAAACGTGTTGCTACCATGTTAGCAAGTTGTATCATAACAGAACTATCTTTTCCACCACTAAAACTAAAATAAATGTTGTCAAAATTTTGAAACATAATTTCAAGTCGTTCGATGGCAGCATCTAGTACATTTTTTTCTAAATATTTTTTTGCCATATTATTCCTCTTTTCTTAATAAAAAAATTATATCACTTTGACAAAAATCTGTAAAGTATTCGTAAAATTTTTTTGTGGGAGTTTTTTTAATAGAAAAATCCAAAATGAGTCACAAACTTATTTTGGATTTTTGATGTAAAAATATTATATTAATCAAAGTAGGCTTTTAGGTCGTTAAAATTGATATCCAATACGATACAAAAAGCAACCAATTCAAAATCTTTTACAATCATTTGATTTTTTTCAATGCGATAAATTTCATTACGTGACATAGCAATACCAAGCAATTCTAATTCTCTACATAAGTCTACTTTTGTAAAATTCTTTTTCTTTCGTGCATTTTTGATTAATTCACCAACTAAGTTTGGACGATTGTTAAATTTTTTCATAGTATTCCCCTTTCTTTTTTCTATTCCTATATTGTATGAGTTTTTGTGTGAATTTCAAGGTCTTAGTTTCAGTTATTCTGTGTTTAAAGCGTTTTTTGAATAGGTAGAGAAAATGTTTACCCATATTTATTTTACAACAGGATTAGTAGCGCTACGAACAGGAAAACTGTTCATTTTTGCAAAAAAACAAAAACAGACGAAATTGCTGTTTTTGGGTTTTAAGGAAAAATATAATAAAAATTACTTTTCTAATCAATTTGTAAAAATTTCCAATTGTTGAGAAAAGTAATCATTATTTTTTGTAGTATATAAATTTAAATGAGAATGTTTGCTTAGTATTTTTCTGACCTCCCACAAGCCTAATCCAGTGTTGTTGGGCTTTGTTGAATAGTTCTTTTCAAAAATTTTATCAATTGAAATTTCTTTGTTATCATATGTGTTTTCTATAACGAGCATTTGCTTGTATTTATCTTTGGTAAATATAATATTAATAGAACGTTTTTGGCATTCTTTTGATGCTTCAATTGCATTATCTAGTAATATGCCTAAAATCCTAGTGAATTCATAAACTTTTATATTAAGTTCGTTTAAATCTAACAAAACTTCTAGATTTATTTCAATATTATTACTGTGAGCAAGGTAGTATTTATTAGCTAAGATATTATAAATTGCTGGGTTATTAATTAAATCTGAGTTTAATTTAAAGTGATTATTTAAAATTTTACACTCAATTAAAATATCATTATAATATTTTTGTAGACTATCTAGATCACGATTAGTAATGTAGCCGCCAATGGCTTGAATGATATTATGAAAATCATGTTTGAATGCACGTAAATCATCATGAATGTTTAGAATGGTTTTGTTACATAAGGTTAAATTATCTATTTTTCGTTTTGCATATCGAATTTTACATAGTTGTAATGTAGTAATGATGGAAGCCATAAAATAAATATCCAAAGTAATAAGGTAGGAGATATGGAGTAATAAAGTTTGTAAAAAGGAATAAGCAATAAAACTTAAAAGTGTATTTAGTGTATTCAAACGGATAATCATAGATGAGTTTTCATGGAGTGCTGTAATAGACAAAGAGTCAAAGTGATGATGTTGCACAAAATAATAGATTGAGAAAACTATGATTAAATAAAGAAGAATTAATAGGATTTGTCCAATAGGAAATTTTATAAAAAAGGGACATAGTTGTAAATTTAAGGTAATGATAGAATGGAAACTAAAATAAGAAATTGTTTTTAGGCTAGATATTTTTTCTAAACAAATAAAAATAAAACATGAGTTAATAAGCATAAGAATATAACTATAAATATCGTTCATAAAAATATTACTCAAAACAAAAATTGCTATATTAGCAATCACATAAATGGCTAAAGTTTTACTTGAAAAGGTAGCTTTGAAAAGTTTTTGAAAAAATATAAAAGATAATGCAATCAATAGTAAACTCATTTGTTTTTCTTCCTTTCTTAATCATATTCTGGCTACATTTGTAACATAACAACAAATTATACTTTAAAATAAAAATCTTAATTTGTCAAGTATTATTTACAAAAAAATAAAAAAAGAAACAAATAAAAATTTGTTTCTATAAACAAGATGGTAATGGGATTGCTGAACAACTAGCAATAAATTATAATACAACAGTAAATGCTACAATAGCATGTTCAATGTATTCAGTATTACCAGTGAAAAATACACGATAAGTACCTGCTGGAATAGAAATAAAGTCTGTTATAACAGAACCATCAGCTTCGAAAGGTATTGTAAGATTATAAAGTCCACCATTTAAGTCAGTTATATGACAAAGGATAGTGTCTGTGGCATTTCGGTCATGGCATACTGCACAGAAAGAAATAGAATCAGCATCCATATGTAGAGTAATTGGTTCAGCTTCACTGATTTCTGTAAACCATTTATCTTCATAGAATGCAATGTTAAGGACATTGTCTCCTGTTATATTTGTCGCAGCGAATGCTGGGACAGAATTAGCAACTAAAACTACAAATGTAAATATAATAAATAAAATTTTTGTATTTTTGAATAATTTTTGTTTCATAAAATTTTCCTCCTTAAAAATAAAAAATTCCCATTATTCCATCATTTATGATAAAAAGATAAGCTAAAAGTATCTTTTATCAACATGAATGAGTAAAAATAAAAAACATAAAACTACAAACATAAATATACTACGATAAATTACATATGTCAATAGTTTTTCGACAATTTTTGACAAAAAAAGACAAAAAACGACATATTTTTCAAAAAACGAATGAGATGTGTTGACTTTATTCTAAAATTATAGTAAAATGAAAAAGAAATTGCTGGAAGATGCAGTGCAAATAAGGAGGTATAGAGTATGGTTAAAATATCAGATGCAGAATTGGAAGTTATGAAAGTAATTTGGGGAAGAAAAGAGACAACTTCTCTAGAGATTATTAAAGAATTAGAATATTGCAACTGGAATGATAATACGATTCGAACTTTAATTAATAGATTAATTGCTAAAAAAGCGGTTGGTATTTCTAAAAAAGAAGGAAAAACTTACACCTATGTGCCTTTGATTAAGCAAGATGAATATAAATTAAAGAGAAGTAGAAATTTTGTGAAACAGTTTTTTGATGGTTCGATTCATGATATGATACTTAATTTTATTGACAATGATGAGTTGTCAAAAGAAGATTTACAGGATTTAGTAAATAAAGTAAATGAAAAAAAGAAATAAAGGAAACGATGAAAATGATTCAGGATTTTATTATAAATCTTTATAATCAATTGTTTTATATGTCAGTTATTGCAACAATTATTGGTTGTTTTATTTTACTATTTAGAAAGATAACAGATAAAAAATTAGAGCCCAGATGCCATTATATCATTTGGGCAATTTTTATCATTGCTTTAGTTTTTCCAATTACCATTCCAAGTAAAATGAGTATTTATAATGTTATTGATTTAAGTGGTTTAAAGAAGGAAAATAGGCATTATTCAAATGATACTTTAAGTTTAGCAGGTAGCGTGAATGAGATTGCAATCTACAACAATATGAAAAATGAAATTTCCAATAATAATCATGGGAATGAACACTATTTTTCAAAGCTCATGTTAGATATAGTTTTTAGTATATTTGTTTTGAAGTTTTTTAGACCAGTTGTGGCTTATTTGGTTTTAAAGAATAAGATACGTGATAAAGCGGTAAAAGAAGAAAGAATAGATAGAATATTACAAGATTGTAAGAAAGCTTTGAAAATCAACAGAAATGTTTCAATTGTCAAACAAGAAGATATCAAAGGACCATCTATTATTGGTATTTTTAAACTAAAAATTTTATTTACTGATACAACACTTTTGTTGAAAGATAATGAGTTGAAAAGTATTATGATGCATGAATTATCACACTATAAGAGAAAAGATATTTTTGTGAATTGGCTGATTACTTTTCTAAAAGCTTTATATTGGTTTAATCCAATAATAAGTGTGTTTTTAGTGTATATGAAAATAGATATGGAACTTGCGACAGATGCATTGGCGATTAGCAAAATGGAAGATATTAAAGATACAGAATATTGTGATGTTATTATAGAAGTAGCGAAATTGAGTAGTGTAAAAGTAGATCATGTTCTGGGATTAGTTAGTACAAAGACGAAATTGAATGATAGAATTGATGCTGTTTTTAAAAAAGAAGAATTTAAAAAGTATAGAGTTTAGATGTTTATTGCTACATTTTTTATGATGTTATTTATGTTATTGATTTTATATCCAACTTCATATGATGCTTTAGAAATTCCAAAACTATATTTACAACTAGAAGATGGTAGAAAAATAGATATTTCAGAAGAAGAAATAGTAGAACTTTCGAGTGGAGATAGTTTGAAAGTTTTGGCAGAAGGTGGAATTATAAGAAAATTATTTTATATGAAAGGCATAATTTATTAAATGATGAAACTGATTATCGATTAATAAGTTTGGGAAGTGAAACATATTTACCAGAAGGAGAATATCTTTATAGATTTATATTGGATTGTAATAATAGAGGTAGTCTTAGTTATACAATAAAAATTTTTGTGGAATAATTTTAGAAAATAAGAGGCGAACGAATGAAGAAATTTTTAATAAAAGGAATTGTAATAGTAATTTTTGTAGTTTTAGTTATTTGGATATGTTTTAAAGTCTATCATTATGTCATCATACATAATGTTTATCATGCAATTGAAAATTTTATAAGTGAGAAAAATCGATATTATTCTGTTGTAACCATTCAAAATGGAAACATGCTTTTTAATGAACAGATTTTTTGTAAAGATAATCAAATAAAATATTTAGTATTAAATAGTAATTTGAAAAAATGGTATTCTGAATTGAAGAATTTTGATGAAATAGATGAAGAGTTAGATAAAATAGATTCTCGTATTGAAAGTAGTAATTTTTTAACTAATATACCTATTTCTTTATTGCAAATTTATCAAAACAATAAATTTAATTTGGACCAATTTCTTCAAATTTATCAAATAATTCCAATTCAGTATAAAGATACAGAGTGCTATAAAATAGTGACCAAAACAGAAACTTTGCTAGTTGATAAAAATACATATTTGCCAGTATATGCATACAGAAATTTAAAAAGTTCAGAAAAGTCAGCTGATCCTAATAAAGAGTATATTTATGAATTTAGAGTTAATACAGTAACACAAGAGGATATGAAAGAACCATAATTCTTTTATATTACAATTGTGTTACAAAAATATAACGTTTGTGTAACATTGTTGAAAAATGTTGAAAATTTTTTATTTATGTAGTAAAATAAAATAGAATGATATCAATAGATTAGTTTTTGTGAAATTTAGGAGGGCAGTATTATGGCAATGAATCCAATGAAAAGAAGAGCAAGAAATTCGTTTTTAATCGGTTTTTTGTGTGCATTGATTATGATGGCATTAATTGTTATGTTACTTTTATATAAAATGCAAGATTTGAAACAAAATTTTGAAAAATTAGAATCGCAACAGAAAGAAGTATTTGTAGCAAGTGATTATATACAATCAGGAACAGAAGTTACAATTGCTTCTTTTAAAAAGGAAAAAGTTCAAACTTCAATTTCTGATAATGAAATGGTAAAAGCAATTGATTTTCAACAAGAAAATGAGGATGGAAGTGTAATAGACAAAATCATTCAAGTAAGAACAGATATTCCAAAAGGTACTATTATTACGAAGGATTTGTTAGAGGAGGTTGAAAATCAAACAACTAATGACCAGAGACTTCAAGAGTATAACATGATTGTTCTTCCAACCAAATTGGCAGCAGAGGATTACATAGATGTTAGAATTCAATTTCCAACAGGAGAAGATTATGTTGTTGTTTCAAAAAAGAAGGTTGTTGAAGCAGATGAGAAAACAATTTGGATGAAAATGAATGAAGATGAAATACTAATGTTAGGAAATGCAATTGTAGAAGCTTATACAATAGAAGGTTCTAAATTATATGCAACAACATATACACAAGCAGGTTTGCAAGATGCTGCCGTGCCTACTTATGTTGTTAGTAAAGATGTTATGAGTATTATTGGTACCAATCCAAATATTAGATCAGAAGCAAGAGATGGATTGTATGCAAGATATCATGACCAAGAGCAAGTTCAAGTCAGAGAAAGAATTGATAAAACATTATCGCCATATATTGGTTCACAAAATTCAGCTGTTGAAACAGGCTTACAAGAGGAACTTGTGACACGTGAGGAAGGAAGAAGAGAGTTTGTAGAAATGTTACAATAAAAGTAGAGGTGAAGGAACGAATGAAAAAAATTGTATTCATAGGGACTTATGATAAGACAGACATGTTGTTGTATGTGGCTAAAATTTTAACTATGATGGGAAAAAAAGTAATATTAATAGATACAACGATTTTGAAAAAAAGTCGCTATATTGTTCCTACTATGATACAGGAAAAACAGTATGTTACGACTTATGAAGACATCGATGTGGCAATTGGATTTGAAAATTTTGAAGCAATTCAAAAATACCAGCAAAGTTTTGGAAATAATACAGAGTATGATATTGCATTAATTGATATTGACAGAGCTATTGCTTATCAGAAATTTGAAATTACTGCTGAGGATCGACATTTTTTTGTAACTTCTTTTGATGTTTATAATTTGAAAAGAGGATTGCAGATTTTGGCATATATTCAAAAGGATGCAGTTGTTACAAAAGTATATTATACCAAAAGTATGCTTGCTGAAGAAGATGAATATCTAAATTATTTGGCAGCAGATTATCAAATAAAATGGGATGAATCAGACATTGTTTTCTTTCCTTTTGAAACAGTGGACTTAAATGCGATTTACATTAATCAAAGGGCAGGTCGAATTCAAATGAAAGGGTTGAGCAATACATATGTGGATTCAGTCCTATATTTAACAGAAGCAATTACAGGAGAGAGTTCAGGCAAAATTAAAAATGCATATAAAGCACTGGAAGACTGATGATGGAGGGATTTTGAGAATGGCAATCTTAAGTTTTTGGAGTGGAGATAAAAAAGAATCTGGACAAACATTGTCTATTGTGGCAATTGCTACTCATATGTGTGTTGAACATAATTATAAAACATTATTAGTAGATGCCACTTTAGCAGATGACACAATGATGAGATGTTTTTGGAAACCAGATGCAAATAAAGAATTAAAGAAACAATTGAATAAAGGAAAATTAGATATTGCAACTGGAACAGAAGGATTAATGAGTGCAATTGCAAGTAATAAAACTTCGCCAGAAATTATTTCAAATTATACAAAAGTTGTTTTTAAAAATAGGTTGGATATTTTAGTTGGTTTAAAAACAACAAGTTTGACAGAACATGAACAGACTTTGAAATTGTATATTGATATGCTAAAAGCAGCGAATAAATTTTACGATTTGGTTATTGTAGACTTATCAAAAACGGATGAGAGACAATCAACATTAGATATTTTGAAAATATCAGATGTTGTCATGTATACCATGTCACAAAATTTAAAACAGATTAATGAATTTATAGAAAATAAAGAGAAAATGCAGGAATTGAAACGAATGATTCCATTGTTAGGAAGTGCAAATGCTTTTTGCAAATATAATCCAAAGAATGTTTCTAAATATATAGGGCAAAAAGACCTTGCCTATATTGTGTACAATAATGGCTTTTTAGAGGCAGCCTGTGAGGGGGGAGTTGCTAATTTCTTTTTGAATACGAGAATTAGTAAAAATGCACGAGATAAAAATTCACAATTTTTGAAATCAGTGGCAGATTCCTCTCAAAAGATTATTCACAAATTTGAAGAAATCAAGTATGGTAAGGTATTAGATTCATAAGAAAAGGAGGCATTCCTAAATGATTGCAAATATGATATTAATGTTTGTTGTAGTAGTAATTGTGTTTTTTACTGTTACACATTTTATCAAAAAAAATAAAGAAGAAATTGTTGATGAAGAAGTCATTGTTGATGATAAAACATATACTTTTGATTTAATGATTAAATTCGTAAAAAAGAGACTAGATGAAATTACTAAAATTAACCTTTATGATATTGGTTTGTCAGAAGAAGAATTAAAAAGAAGAAAAAACAAAAAATACGAATTGAAAAAAGCTTTGAAAGGTTGTACTTATGGAGATGTTAATGATAAAAAATATGTGAAAGAATTGATTTATGATTTGCTTTCAAAAGAATATGGAATTAATGAAACAAATATTATAAGAGTTTTGCCTTTTGATACGCCATCACTTTTGACAGCACAAGACAAATTTGATATTTTAATTCATGAATACAAAAAGACATTTGCCTATGAGGCATTACCAGAAATGATAAAAAAATATAATCTAGATGTATTTAAATTTGTTGAAGGAGAGTCGAAACCAAGCTATGTTATCACAGAAGACGAAATTAATGACATTTATGAAAAGGAAAATTTTCAATTAGATTTTAATGATAAACTAGAAGTGGTTGTGCAAAGAATTTATCAGTCTTATAAGGGATTTAGTAGTATTGACGAAGTACGTGATATGAATATTGATGGTATTTCTGGTGGTGTATCAGGTTTGCCAGAGAGTTTCTTAAGTCAGGTTGCGCAAAGTGATGGCGACTTTTTGAAACAAGCCATGGAGGCAAAAGTGCCAAGAGCGTGTGACAGTATTTGGATTATGTTCCGAGGTAAATCCATTCGTTTAGCCTTCTTGTCATTTGGAACAGAAGCAGAACTAAAAAGAGTGTGTCAAAATATTTATAAATATAACAA
Source organism: uncultured Clostridium sp. (assembly GCA_947057875.1). Lineage (GTDB taxonomy): Bacteria > Bacillota > Clostridia > TANB77 > CAG-508 > Scatovivens. The sequence continues at coordinate 13,364 of CAMSEX010000002.1, read as the reverse complement.
CCCAGGTCAGCTATCTGATACCAATGGTTTCAAAATCAATGAAATGAAAGACGGTTCTCGTGTCGTTGTTGTAAGACCGAGTATGTCTGAAACTTGGGCATTTTTCGTCAGAAAATTTGACGTAAAACGTGCTACTTTGGAGCAAATTATCAAATGCGATGGAAAAGATGAAGCAATTGAATTGCTAAAATATTTAGTAAAAGGTGCTAGAATTATTTCACTAACTGGTGAGCAAGGTTGCCGGAAAAACAACAATGCTGATGGCGATGATTGAAAATATTTATGAAACCATGAACCTTCGTATTACGGAAACAGCATTCGAGTTGCACTTAAGAAAAATTTATCCAACACGAAATATTTTGTCAATGCGTGAGACAGAAACCATTTCTGGTCAAGACTGTTTGGACGTTCAGAAAAAGACTGACGGTTCTGTAAATATTATCCGGAGAGGTTGCAACAGACCCCGTAGCATCTTGGATGATTCAGTCTGCACAGGTTGCTTCTAAATTTACATTGTTTACGCACCATGCCAAAACGTTTCCAGATTTGGTAACAGCGCTACGTAACTCAATGTTAAGAGCAGGCGTTTTTAAGGACGAAAAAACAGCTGAAGAACAGGTTGTGCAAGTTTTGAATTTTGATATTCACTTAGTCAAAGATTTCCGAGGCGTCAGATACATAGAAAGAATTACAGAATGTATTCCAGTGGAAGAAAAAAATGAATATACATTTGATCATAGAAATGAAAGTACTATTGAGGGAAAACTAGATAAATTTATGGACAATGCTGCCATCTTTTTTGGGAAAACGACGAACCGAGAAATGTACAAATATAGAAATGTTATGGAATATATTAATGACGGTTATGTTCTAACCAATCCAATTAGTGAAACCAATATCAAAGAAATGCGTATTAATATGGAAGATACAGATATGGTAAATTTTGATAAATTCTTGGAAAGAAATTGGGGAATTAAGCCACCTAAAATGCCTGGTGAAGTAAGCAAACCAGAGGAAAAAGTAGTGGAAGCCCAAAAGGTTGAAGAGGTTGTGACAGTTTCAAGTACCAATGTAGAAACTGATGCAGTACCTAAAATGCGTACTAGAAGACCAGTTATGACAAAAGAGGGACAAGTGGCAAGAAGACCTGTAAATAGTGCCTCTAATCCACAAGCCAGAACAACACAAACCAATTCACTGGCAAGACCAATGCAAAGAAAAACAAAACCAGAAGCGGAAGGTTAAAATAAAGCAGGGAAAGGAGAGTATGATTTATGGATAATAATCAAATGATGATGTACCTTATGTTTGGTGCTGGGCGGATTGTTTTTTGTGATTATCATTGCATGGTATATGCTGAATAAAAAGATGAAATCCAAAGAGACAAAATATATTGCTCAGTTGACAGAAGGTACGAAGACAAGTAGCTTTAGTTCAGATATTATTTATCAGAAAATCTATATTTATTGTACCAAAATACCTTTCTTAAAAAGATATGTATTAAAAATTAGAAGAAGAATAGAAATTATTAACTTAGACGACGAATACTTAACAAGAAAGCAAACAGCACGAATTTTATTAAAAGCAGTTTTTATCATTTTTCCTTTGACAGGAATGATAATCTATTTAACAAGACAAAATATCATTTTGATGCTTACCTTATTCTTATTTGAAATATTTTTCATAGAAACTTTTATGGAAGGTATGGTTGATAAAATTGATAATAAACTTTTAAAAGAACAAATTGATATGTTTAGCGAAATGCGTCACGCTTATCATGAATATAACATGATTGAAGAAGCTTTGTATGACGTAGCTCAAAATGATGAAGTGGAAGTTTCAAGACAGGTAGAAAAAATTCATGAAGTATTGTTGTCAGATGATCCAGAAAATGAACTTGAAAAATACTATGACATTGCGCCCAATAGCTATTTAAAAGAGTTTGCTGGTGTTTCATACTTGACAAAAGAATTTGGAGATAGAAAAGATAAAGACGGCTCATCCTTATATTTGAAAAACTTAAATAATATTGTGCAAGAAATGCAATTGGAAATCTTAAAAAGAGATAAATTGGACTATGTGTTTCAGAGTTTGTCGATGATTGCGGCAGTTCCTATTCTGTTTTTAGATGTCATGAAAAACTGGGCAATTGGACAATTCTCGTTTACTTCGGAATTTTATAATGGAACCCTTGGCTTTTTGATGCAAATGGGAATTGTAATTGTGACAATTTTGTGTTATATTTTTGTACGTTCTTTGAAAGATAATGGGAGTGTCAATACTGCGACAAACACAGAAAATCCAATTCAAAAGAGATTATATAATCACAAAATTGTGAAACAATTTATCGATTATTTAATGCCAAAAGATGGCACCAAAGAATACAAAAAAGTAACCACTTTGTTAAAAGATAATGCATCAAAACTGAAAATGGAATGGCTATACATAAACCGTGTAGGATGTACGATTATATTTTTCATTGTATCAATGTTTATTTTGCTAGAAGCACATCAATACGCGATAAACTATATTTACACAGAACCAACAACGGATTATAATGTGTTGGGAAATCTATCAGAAAAAGAGCATAAAACAGCGATGCAGAAAACAGAAGCAGACAATGTGTTTTTGGACCAATTTAAAACAGATAGAACCATTACCAAAGATAAATTAAGAAAAACATTAGAAAAGTCAAAAGAATATGGCGATTCTTCTGAAAAAGATATGGATGTGATTGAAGAAAGAATATGGGGAAAATTGCAGGTTGTGCAGTCTCAATATTTGAAGTGGTTTGAATTATTGATTGCTTGTGTAATAGGAACACTTGGCTATTATGGACCAATTTGGTTACTGAAATTCCAAAAGAAAATGCGACAAATGGAAATGGAAAATGAAGTTATGCAGTTCCAGACGATTATTTTGATGTTAATGAAAATCGAAAGAGTTAATGTTGAGATGATTTTGGAATGGCTAGAAAGGTATGCTAATATTTTTAAAGAACCAATTTCAAGATGTGTGAATAACTTTGAAAGTGGTGCTTGGGAAGCATTAGAAGAGTTGAAAAATGAGCTTTCTTTTCAGCAATTGATTACTCTTGTAGAAGGTTTGCAATCAGCTGTGGAATCGATTCCAATTCGTGAGGCATTTGACGAATTAGACACAGAAAGGGCATATTATCAGGAAAAAAGAAAAGAGTCAAACGAAAGATTAATTACAAGAAAATCGATGATAGGCAAAGTATTAGGTTTCGCACCAATGGTTATTCTGTTTGTGGGATATTTGATTTTACCATTATGTGTAATTGGTTTGTCAAGCATGACATCAGCTTTCAATACAATGTCTTCGATGTAAAAAGGAGAAAGTATGGATAATTCTTTGAGCAAGGCTCTGATTATTGCAGCAGGAGTGTTGCTGGCGATGGTTGTGGTGGCATTTATGATGTATTCGTTTCGAGAAATTAGTTCCTGGTCGACCACGCAAAATGAGGAACAGACAACAGAGCAAATAGAGAAATTTAATAAGGAATATGAAGCATTTGACAAAGATTTGATGTATGGTGTAGATGTGATTTCTTGCCTAAATAAAGCCAAAAGCAACAATGATAAAGTGGAGGCGGAAGGATATTCTAGCTCTTATTTAGTGAAAGTTAATGTGACTTTTAAGAAGAAACTTTCAGAAACCATTCGTGTCTATTATGTGTCAAAGGATTCCAAAAAAGAAAAAGAGGCTCATAATAATGCTGATTTTACCAACACGAAGAATTCAAAATTAGAAGATGTATTTGATGTTTCAAAAGAGTATAAAGATCATGTAAATGGAATTGATTTTTCAAAACCTGTGGGACCAATGAATAGTGAGCTATCCATGAATATTAATGAGAAATATCAACTATATAAAGAAACACAGACAGATGATTTGATTAAAGCGCTACTTGCGATTTCTGGTAATTTAAAGCAGATGAAGCAGAATTCTAAATATGATTTAGTAAAAGATAATTGGACAAGAGCCGAATGGGAAACGCCAGCTTTTAGTATGAAAACAAGAAAATTTAAGTGTACGAATATACAATATAATGCACAAACAAGTCGTGTTGATTTAATCGAATTTGAAGAATTTTAAATAGAAAGGCAAAGTTATGGAAAATGCATCAAAAGCTTTACTTATGGCAGCTGGAGTACTAATTGGCATTTTGGTTATTAGTTTTATGATGTTACTTCTGCGCAAAGGTGGGCAAATGAGTAGCGAATTTGATAGTCAATTGTCTAATAATGAGCTCTTGAAATTTAATAGCCAATTTGAATTATATCAAAGAAGTGATATCGAAAATACATTTTTTGATGTGATTACAGTAGTAAATCTTGCCTATGATGCAAACGTGTCTACGCAGTGGCAAACAGGGAGTGGCGTGACAGTGCAGATTTGGGAAAGAGGAAACTGTAAATATAGTATTTCAGATAGTAATGAAATAAAAAAACATACAATGCAGGAGGGGACTTCAGGCTCCGAAAAAGATATTTATAGTGAAATCATTGGAAAATATACGCAATTGAAAAATGACGATCCTGCACAAGGCTACCAATATAAATTTGTATGTGAAAAAATTGATTATAACACAGCTTCAGGAAAAGTTAACCAAGTGATTTTTAGGGCAGAAGAAAGGTAACAGAAAAATAATATTTTTTCTAAAAATATATTGAAATTAGAAAAATTATATGTTAAAATGAAAAAGGAATAAGTATGAAAAAGGCGATTCTTGTAATATTATTGATATTTTTAACAATTATAATTTGTATTTATATGAATTATAAGCAAATGACTATGGCACAGGTAGAAGCTCAAAAATTCAATAGAGAATATGAGTTTTACAATCAAGAAGCGATTTTGGGAACAGATATTACAACAATTATTAATAAAGCAATGGATAACAATGAGACTTATGCTGTCCCCAAAGATGAAAAAAATCAATATATTTCAAATGGGACAAATAGCATAAAAATTTATGTATGCTTGAAGGCAGAGGACAAGCCTTCGCCAATGGAGGAAATTGCCCAAATTGGTTTGACAGATTTTACATCACTTTTTGGAGAAATAACGTTCAAATGTGCAGACGTAAAATATCATGAAAAAACAGGAAAAATTGCCGAAATGACATTTGTATTATCTAAATATTGATTTTAATATATACGTGAAAGTATATTAAAATAAATTATTAAATTATATTTTTTTGTTAAAACAAAGGAGGAAAAAATTATGGAAAATGCGTCAAAAGCGTTAATTATAGCAGGTGCTATACTTTTGTCAATTTTAATTATCGCGCTAGGTATGAATATATATAATAGCGCAAGTTCTGCAACAGGAAATGCAGATATGAGTGCTCAAGAAATTGACTCTCACAATCAAACCTTTACAGCATATGAAGGAAGAATTAAAGGAACACAAGTTAGAACTTTATTAAACATGATTGCAAAAAACAATGAAGAATATGAAGATAGAATCATTACTGTATCAATCGACAAACCATCATTGTCTTCTGATGCTTCAGCAGATATTAGAGGGGTATTAAGTAGTGTAAAAACAAATACAACTTATAATGTAAGCTTTACAAATGGTGGAGCAGATGGAATAATTGATACATGTGATATAAAAGTTTATACTGGTAGCGGTTCAGGTGGAGGTTCTACAGGACCATAGTAACAGAAAGGACGTGAGAATATGGAAAATGCATCAAAAGCGTTAATCATAGCTGGTTCTATTCTGTTAGCAGTTTTAATTGTTGCAATGGGAGTAACAATATTTAATAAAGCACAAGGAGCAGCAAGTACAGAAAGTTTAGATGCAGCTGAGATTGATATGTTCAATAAAAAATTTGATAAATATTTGACAGGCAATTCTGGAAGAGGTATTTTAGGTTCTCAAGTAAAAACCATGCTTTCATCTGCTATATCCAATGCTAATACTAATCAAGATGAACCAAGTAAATTGCCAGCCATTAAATTAGAAGGCGGAGCAGAGATAACAGGTGGACAATCAGCTGAATCAAACCTTCAAAATTACATAAATTCTATTAGTAATATGAAAAATGATATTATTTCTAAAAACAATTATAGAGTAACTGCTGATTATGGCACAAGTGGCTTAATTGTAAAAATTATAATTGAGCAAATTTAGAAATTAGAAAAGGTTAAATGATATGGAGAATGTTACAAAAGCTTTGATAATGGCCTTTAGTATGATGATGTTTGTGATTGGATTTTCGTATTCGATGTATTTAATTAACCATTTAATGTCAACTTCAGAAGTGCTATTAGATACAGTATCTGCTTCTAAATATTATGATAATATTGAAGTGGAAAGTGGAGAAAATACAAGGGAAGTGACGGTAGATACGATTGTTTCAGTATTGTATCGTTATTATAAAGAAAATTATACTGTCAAAATTTATGATGGTGCTACCTTACTTCAAATTTTTGATGTCAATCTAGAAGGAAAAATTGCAAGAGCTGCGGCAGATACCAAAGGCGTTGACAAAGAATTAGTATCATTAAAAAAGTCAATTTATAATAAAGCTGACAATCCAGCTTACTTATTTGAAGCTCCTTGGACAGGTAGTACAAATGAAAATACCAGAGCTAGAGTCGATTTTTTCTTACATGGTACAAAAGGATATATCAATAATACACTAGTGGATTACAGTAAAGAAAGTCCTGCGTTTAAAGGTGTAGTAGGTGGATTTTTAGGAAAATATACAAATGAAACGATTTTTATAGAAAGTGTTGTTGAATATGCCTTTACAGGTGATACAATTTCTACAGCAAATGGTCTAGAAACAATTACAGGAAATACACAAGAAAGTTCAAAGATTATCATAACTTATACAAAAAAATAGATTTAGAAGGGGAGTTAAGTTTATGGGAGATACCTTAATGACAGTTGTTGCTATTTTTTTAGCAGTAGTACTAATGTTCATATTTCCAATGTTATCAGTATCTGAAAGAACAGATGATATTTCACAATTAGCAGTTGAAACAGCAGTAACAGATTTTGTAGATACTTCACGTTCAATTGGGAAAATAACTATGGCAAATTATGATAAATTAGTAGGTGCTTTAAATGCAACAGGAAATTCATATGACATTGAAATGGAAGTGCAAGTTTTAGATGAAAATATAGGAAAAAAATCAGCATGGACCAATAAGCAAGTGGTAGGAGAAAATGTTTATTATTCCGTTTATACTTCTCAAATATTAAGTGAATTGCAAGGTGCAGGTTATTGGCAAATGAAAGAGGGAGATAAAATTACTTGTACAGCAAAAAATAATAATACAACTATATCTCAAACTTTAAGAAGTGTATTTTATTCAACTTCTTCAAATGGAGCATATCAAGTTAATGCGACACATTCAGGAATTGTAACGTCTGGTAGAAATGATTAAATAAAATAGAATGAAGAAGATTGACTTTATTTTTAGTAAAGTCAATTTTTTTTAAAAACAAAGGAGAATGATTATGAAAGTAGATGGTTTAGCAGTTGTACTAGCAATTATTTTATTGCCAATTATATTAGTGGTTACTTTTTATATTCATTTGCAAGTTGATACGATTGCGACTGAAAATCAATATAATACAAAATTATTGACAGCTACTTATAGTGCTATGTCTGCTTTCGAGATGAACACAGCAAATGAGGACTTGTCCAGTGTGGCGGATTCCATGAGGAGTATTATAGAAGCTTCTAATAATGTATTTTTGGATACATTGGCAACCAGTTTAGGGATGTCAAATGCCAGTAGACAATTGTTGCAACCATATATACCAGCAGTTTTGTACACACTGTATGATGGTTACTATATTTATGCACCTACGCAAGTGCCAGTTGTGGCACAAAAAACAACAGATGAAGGCGATGGTTTAATCAAGACAGAAGGCTATCAATTTTATGGTGAAATGGATAAAACAACAGGAATTCAAATCATACCAGATGGACAAATAGAAGGAGCAGACAGTGCTGTTTATGGAGATATTTTATATGAAGCAGATAAGACAAAAAGTGGTGGCAGGGAATATACTATTTATCGTGAACATGCCAAGCTAAAAGAAGAAAAAGATTCTTATATTTTAAAGTCTTATGTTCAATATTCAGGAAGATATGTGCAAGGAAATAAAGATGTAACGATTAATTATACATTGGATAATTATCTCAATATTGTAGGGACAATTAATGATATTTATTATACCAAAACAGGTTATTTAATTGAAAAAGATTTGGTAAAAAATCCACATATTGAAGGCATTAATGATAGCGATATTTTTGAATTAAATGAAGAAGATGCGAAAAATAAAATTTTAGGTTTGAATAAAGTAGCAGATGAAGAAACTATTATTGCAGCACGAAATGCAAGTGTTCAAGTCAATGGTCGAACGATAACTTCGCATTTTGAAAAGATAGCAGATGCTTTGGATGCAAAATATAAGGTAGAAATTAAAACAATAAAAGACGCAGAAGTATATTTAGCAAAAATGTATGAGGAATATGATGAAGGAAAAAATCCAGCAACAGCGAGTTTGCTAAATGCAATTAATGAAATCGAATATGAAATTCAAAATTGCAAGGCGGTAGCTTATTATATTAGTTCACAAATTTTTTCAAATTGGGTTTATGATAATTTAGGAGATGTGACATATGGAAGTATCCAGCAAATAGACTCTATTGATAGTTATGAATTTTCTTCTGGTGTGGAAACAAGTATTTATTATGAATTTAAAGATACAGATAGTAGAAAGATTTTTGACGAAAGCCAAGACCCAGAAGATGAAAAGTCAAACTTTTATATTCATAAATTGGAGGTTATCAAAAATTCGATTAAGTATAATTTAAATTTGGCGATTTCAGCCTACACCAATACTATGAACACTTCTTATAATTTTAGTTTGCCTGTTTTAGAAGAAGAAGAATGGGATAAAATTTTGAGTAATATTTCAATTGTCTCATTTATGCAAGGTTGGAATTGTGGACTAAATATTTATAATAATTATCAAATGGTTTGTAGTACGAATAATGAATTAACAGTTACACCAAGCGAAATTTATTATGTAGAAAGTGATAAATTTAATGATACAAAGTCAGATTATCATAGAATTGATTGCCCAGTTTGGAATGCTACAAGTGATCGATTCATGAGTTTTAAGTCAAAGGAAGTAAAGTTTGATAAAGTTTTGAAACCTGCTTCAACCGAATATAGCTATGACCATAGAAATTTAGCATGCTATACTTGTATTAACACAGGAAACTATTATGATAGAAGTTTGTTTTTAGAAAAAGATGAAACTGACTATTATAAAAGGATTAAAAGTTTAAAAAATACGAGTGGAAGTGATGACAATGCCAAACAAACGGCAGCTTATATTGGAATTGCAAAAGAGAGGATTGATACTTACAAAACAAATGCTTTGCCAGTATCACAAGGATATAAAGTATTTCCGCAAAATGGGGCTGTGGTAACAGATACTGTCACTACATCAAAGTTAAATTCTACAGCACCAAGGGCACAAGTTTCAAAATTGTTGATTACGATATCAGATACGCAACATGGTCCTCATGCAGGAATGAATGAAACAGTTGGTACTTTTGAAATTGGCATTGAAGATGGAAGTTCCAATTTTTCTGTTTCTAAAAATGTTATTTTGAATGCAATGGGGCAAAAAAAGGAACAAACGATTGAAGTGGTTGTGCCAGATAATCAAGAAATTTTGAAACCAATAGTTACAATTAGTAAAGTGGCGCCAAGTTATTCGATAATGTATCGTTTAGAAAGTATAAAAGTGATTTATAAATAAAGGAGAAAAAATGAAGATAATTTTGGCATCAGGTTCGCCAAGAAGACAAGATTTAATGAAACAGGCGAAAATTCCATATGAAGTAATGGTAAGCGACTTTGATGAAAAAGTAAATAATGCTTTAAGCTTAGAAGAACAATCTAAAGAAATTGCTTACGGAAAGGCGAAAGAGGTTTTTGCTAAAACCACAGGTGAGCGATGTGTAATTGGATCAGATACTTTAGTCATTGTGAATGGAATAAAGTTCGGTAAAGCAAAATCCAGAGAAGAAGCTATCGAAATGTTGAAGACAATTCAAGGAAAGTCGCATAAGATTTATACAAGTATAGTGGTTTTAATCGAAAAAAATGGACAAGTTAAATGCTATAAAGAACTTTCACAAAATACGGTTTTTGTGAAAAAAATGACAGACTTGGAGATTGAGCATTATGTGGATTCTGAAAAACCTTATTTTTGTGCAGGAGCCTATGCAATACAAGGCGTTTTTGCAGTATTTATTGAGAAAATAGAAGGAGATTATCCAGCTGTTTTGGGGCTCCCAATTCATCGTGTTTATGACATTTTGAAAGAGAATAATTGCATTTAAAAACAAATCATGAATATTTTTTTACCAAATTGGAACAATAAGGTAAAAGGAGTGTTCGTGTATGGAAAAAACAGTAAAAAAAATTGATATTTGGACCATTTTTATGTATTTGATTTTGTATAGCATTGCAGGTTTTTTAATAGAAACTGTATTTGGATTATTTACAAAGGGAGTTTTAGAGAGTAGAAAAAGTTTTCTGTATGGACCATTTTGTGCTATTTATGGAATTGGTGCAATCGTGATGATTTTGGCTTTGCGAGGCGAAAAAAGTAACGTCAAATTATTTTTTGGTGGTGCAATTTTGCGGAGCAATTGTAGAATATTTAATGAGTTTCATTTGTGAGAAAATGTTTGGCATCAAATGGTGGGATTATTCTGAATATTTGGTCAATATTCAGGGAAGAACATGCTTATTTTTTGCAGTTTCATGGGGTGTTTTGGCAATTGCTTTAATCAAGTATGTCAATCCTTATGTAGATAAATGGATTGAAAAAATGCAACCAAAGAAAAATGGTTTTAAGATTGGTGTTGGTTTGTTGGTTGCCTTTTTTTGCTTAGATGCAGTGTTGACAGCGTATACTTTGAAAGTGTTTTATTACAGAATTGCGACTGAGAAAAATTTGAATATTAATAATAAAACGCAAGTTCAAGAAAAATATGCTCAAATAGAAAAAAGCGATGATTTGACTGGTTTGATTAATAATTATTATGATAATGAAAAAATACTGATTAATTATCCGAATATGATTATTGAAGAGGAAAATAAAAATCAAATTTATGTAGAAAGTTTGCTAAACGGGGTAAAATCTTATTATTATCGTTTGGGGGATTTGTAAGGACGTGAAAAACGTCCTTATTACATAGAAAAGGAGAAGAAATGAAAGACTTGGTACAACAGCAATTAGTAGAGAAAATTAAAAAGGAAAAAAGTGTGAGTTTTGATACCAAAGAAAAGTATTTTAAAGGTAAAAGTTTTAAAGAAATTCGTGATTGGCTGGAAAAGAACAAGATTGATAGGCATCTTCCAATACAGATGAAATCTACTGGAATTGTAATATTGGTTTCAGTACCAAATGAAAGTGATAAAATTTTGGTTCAAATTCGTGCAGATGAAGCTTATAAAATAGGAATATTTGGTGGAGGAATAGAAGATAATGAGACTTCAATTGAGGCAGCTATCAGGGAGATAAAAGAAGAAACGGGTTTGGAAATTTTAGAAGAGCAATTGGATTTTTTAGAAATGAATGAACATGATTTAGAGTATTCAAATGGAGATAAAGCACATTATGTAGCTACCGTGTATTTACTTAAATTGACTGAATATCCATTTATAAAATTAGATAAAGAATCAAGTGGAGTTATCTTTTTGTCAAAAGAAAATTATAAAGATTTTATGGATGTAACGAATATAAATTCACTGAAATTAAGTGAATTTTGGTGGAACACGATAAAGAAAATTTTAGATAAAAAAGAAAAGGAGAAGAAATGAAATTACATATTGTGCTGGTGGAGCCTGAAATTCCACAAAATACGGGAAATATTGCAAGAACTTGTGCAGCGTTAGGGGCAAAGTTGCATTTGGTGTATCCGCTGGGATTTTCTATTTCAGAAAAACAAGTAAAAAGAGCAGGTTTGGACTATTGGGACAAATTAGAAATCGAAGAGCATTTGAATTTTGAGGCTTTTTTGAAGAAATATCAGCCAGAAGAGAAAAATATGTTTTTTGTGACAACAAAGGGAAAACAGGTTTATTCTGATTTTGATTATTCTAAATTGAATGAAATTTTTATTCTTTTTGGTAAGGAAACCAAAGGTTTGCCAGAAGATATTTTGCAAAAATACATAGATAAAACAATTCGTATTCCTATGAAAGAAGGTTTGCGTTCGCTGAATTTGTCAAATTCAGTTGCGATTGTGGCGTATGATATTTTTAGGCAATGCGAATTTAAGGGATTAGAAGAAATTAGTAATTATTTTGTATAATTTGCCAAAATTCGCCCATAATACTAGCGAAGGTGAGTATTATGAGAAAAGAATATCTTTTTATAATGATTTTGATTATTTTAATTGCAGCAGTTGTGGGTGGATTTGTAGGTTTGTTAAAAAAAACACCAAAGGTAAGTGAAGCGAAAATGGTAAATGAAATACAAAATGTTTCACAGAATGAAAATGCTGTTACAACGGCAAGTTCAGAGGAAAAAGTTTCTCCCAATACAACATTTGCATTAAAAAAATATTATGATGAGTGCAGTCATTTTGATTATGAAGAAGCGGAGATTCCATATGAACTTGTGAACCTAACGCAAGAAGAAGTGGAAGAGTATTACGCAGATTGGAAAGTGGAGAAATTTGCTAAAAATGAATTAGTTTTAACCAAGGAAATAAATGGATATTGTAATCAACATTTTTTAATTAAGTTGGATAATGATTTAGTAAATATTTATCGAGTGGGAACTTTAGGAGAATTGAATCAATATCAGTCAACGGATATTGCAAAGGACTATTTGCCAGAAGAGGATATTGGCAAATTGGAGGAAGGAATTCCTGTTTTTGGAGAAGGAAAATTGAGTGCTATTTTAGAGGATTATGAATGAAGTGTTGATATGAGAAAGATAAAAAATAAGGGATAGTTCTAAGACAACTTTCAAACGAATACAATTAAGCAAATGTATTTGTTTGGGGGTTATCAGAATGAAGGGAATGTCAATTGAAGAAAGAGCAATTAAACTTGCTCAATATATAATAGATACAAAGGACACTGTACGAGGAGCAGCAAAAAGGTTTGGAATCAGTAAAAGTACAGTACATAAAGATGTAAGCCAACGTTTATTGGATATCAATTATACATTAGCGATGGAAGTCAGAAAAGTTTTGGATGAAAATAAAGCAGAAAGGCATATTAGAGGTGGTATAGATCGGAAGAGCGTCGTGTAGGGAAAGAGTG
>CAMSEX010000001.1 GCA_947057875.1 uncultured Clostridium sp. | reverse complement strand
AATTGCTGATAACGTCTTTGATGCTAGCAAATTAATTCTACCTGTTGTATCGTTTTCGTCAGATGATTTTTTCGTTGTTACCAAGAAACGTGATAATAATTTATTTCCTACTGTGCTGTCAGTTTCATTTCCTTTTCGGTTGCTATCAACTGACATTAACAAATTGCTTCTATTGTCTGTGTCATATCGAATTCCTTTTTCGTCTACTATGTTTCCATATTTCACTGCTTTTCTAAAGTTCACGATATTTTGCAACTGATTTTCACTATCTGAAGCAAAACGACTTACGTTTTCTTTAATATCTGTTAACAAAGTACCATCATCTGCCAAAATCATCTTTCCATCTTTATCATAATATTTGTTGTATTTATAATATTTTCCTGTATCTTTTGTATGTTCTGAATAGCCCTGTTCTACTCTGGCTGTTGACCAATCTAGTACAGTTGCCAATTCTTCTGATTTCTTAGTACTCCACAAACGGTCATTTTGAGCATTGTCTGCTGCATTAAAGGTTAAATTGTTATCTAGATAGTCTAAAATGTTGTCAACTTTTAAGTCTACGACTTTATCATTTGCGCCAATATTTCCTGTGTAATAAGTTTCGCCTAAGTACATTCCGTAATATTCGGAACCTGCTAAAGTTACAGTTCCATTACCCGTTGTAGAAGTTGTAGGATTGATATATGGTTTCTTCAATTTTGTCAAGTATTTATATTGTGAAGAACCAATTCCATTGGCTTGATATTTTGTCCCTGCTTGATACATATCTTCTAAAAATTTCGCTGCCGTAGCATTTGCATTGTAGTTTTCTTCGCCTTCTAATGCAGTATTGATGGTTGCATTTTTCAAGTAAACTGGTTTATAGCCTTTATTAACAGCGCCTATTGCTGATAATCCTGAGCCTGCTTCATTTGTTTCTTCAAATCTAATATTGTACAAATTACTGCTAACTCTGTCTACTTCACTTTCGTTGGTTGACTCAAATTCATATTCAATATTAATCGTACAACCTTCTAGCAAATCACTATCCATATTGATGTAAACAAATCCTTGTTTACCTTTTCGGTCTGTATCTGCTAAAGTTTCATCTCCATTTTGTACAAATTGTACATTATCTGCTCCAATTGATTTTTCTTTATTAATCAATCTTTTTCCTAGTTCTGCTGGGTCGTCTTCAAAATATAATTTGATTAATGTTGCTCCATCTGTTGTGACAAGTTCAATTGTTTTGATGTCTTTACTAACTGTAATTCCTGCTTCTGGTCTGTATTCAATACCAAAATCTAAGTTTCCAAGTCGCCAAGCATCTGTTTCGTTGTATGGTCGATTCGTTAATTCGCAATTTTGGTTTTCTGGTCGAACATAGAAAATTGTACTATCTGAATACATATGCGTATTGTCTACTAATTCTTTGCTAAATGCTTTTGCTTCTGAGAATACTTGCGTTTGCGCTGTTGTCATAATTTCTGAATAAGCATTTACATTTAATCTTCTGATTTCGTCATCTTGCGCATCAGAATTGTCTCCGACTTTTAGATTGTCTTTTACTTTGTCAAAGTAACGATAATTTCCATTACTTCCTAAATTGTCTGTTGCATAGGCTTGCCCGTCTAAACTGCCATAGTATCCTCTATTATAATAAGCTGTTGATTTGTAGTCTTGTCCATTGTAAAGTAAATTATCATCTCTTGTGTCATTCCAGCCATACTCAAATCTTACAATGTAAAATCCTGGCATGTAATCACTTAGCATATATTTTCCGTCATTTCCTGTGATAAATTCGATTGGTTTATTATTACTGTCTCTTGCTTGATATTCATAATATTGTCCATTTGCTTTTTGAACTACTTCCATTAGTTTTACTTTTACGCCTGAAATTGTCTTTTCTTGACCAGCTGTTTCATCATTCGGATTTTTACTAGCATTTTCATGACTAGCATTGCTTGTGTCATAAATTCCGTTTCCTAAATACTGAACTCCTTCTGCATCTGTTCCTTTGGCTTCTGACCTTGCATCTTCCCAAACTTTACCCATCATCGCTCTTACATTTTGCTTTTTATCTGAGTTCAATTCATTTGGGTCATCCACTTTTGGTGCATTTGGATCAGCTGGATTCTCTGTTTTTGGTTCTGTTACATCATAACGATACAAGTTTGCACTTGTTTTATAAGTATCATCTTCATATTGGCTAACATCATTGATGTCTCCCAAATTTCCTGGGTTTGAGTCTCTATCAATTAACGCTGCATATTTTCCTCTTGCTTTTAATCCTTGATGCCAATAGCTATCATTATATTGTGTTGTATAAGCTGTGATTTCTGATACCATTGGGAAATTACCTAATTTTAAACTTCTTGCTAATTCTGCATCCATTTTGTCAACTGGAATGGTAACTTCCAAAATTCTCGTTTCGCCTTCTGGAATATAGTGTTCTGCTAACGTACCACCACTAATATACAAAGCACGATAGTCATTGTTGATTGGATTATTCGTTGTTTCATATTTTGAAGCAGGACTAATTCCCCTTTGTTCTACATGTACGTCTCCATCAATTAAGTCAGTCATATTACCATTTTCATCAGCATAACCATATTTTACACGAATTGATTTTGTGTCTTTTTCCAAATCTCCTCTATCTGTCACTTCGCCTTTGTCTTTTAACAAACCGTCATTTCTGTCGATTAATTTTACATTTGTATTTAATCCTTTTAAGTTTTCGTTGTACACAAATTTGCTGTCATAATAAATAGCGATTTCGTTTAGTGCCACATCTACTGGGATGTCGTTTTTGTCTCCCCAACTTGTTTCGTTGTTAGGAACATTGTTGTTGTGTATTTTTATTTTGTAAGTAATTTCAGTTGTTAATTCAGATTGTCCCGCTTTGTTCAATTCTAATGGTTCACTAATTTCATATCCTTTGTAATCTACCAAATCGTTTTCGTCGCTGTAATAAGCATCATAACGATAATTATAATCTGCTTTGTAAATTCCTAATTTGTAATCACTATCAAATTTAGGAACTGTTGAATAAGCTGTTTCGTGACTGTCATAATTTGGTTCTCTTGAATCTGCTTTAGCATATGTGTTTTGGTTAAAGTCATAAGTCATTTCTTCACCATTGATTGTATTTTTTATAGATTTTACGTCTGATTCAATTGACAAATCAATTTCTTCTCTTTTTACCAAACCTAAGTTGATAAATTTCAAATATTCTGTTTCAGGATTTTCATTATGATAGCCATTATAATCTGTCAAGTATAAAGTATTCGTATTGTCAAGTCCTGAATTTACAGTTGTATTAAAGTTTTGTATGATAAAACTACGAGATGTCATAATTTCGCCTTTGGCTTCTGTCAATATACTAACATGTCCATTTTTATCATATACTAAATCTGAGCGTCCTTTTACTGCAGCAGCTCCATCTTGATTTTGCATAATGGTATCTGCAGAATAGGTTTTGTTATTTCCAATCGTTGCATTGTTATAGTCTAAATCATTTCTGATATTGTCAAACTCATATGCATTCGAATCGGTCATGTATTCTTTTTTACCAGCAATTCCGATTCCTACTTTAGCGATCGTTGATGGTTTTCTAGTTTGTGGTAATTCATTTCCATAACCTTGTCTCCAAATTGCATCATTTTCTAGTGTATATCTTCCGTCTGTCGTACCAGAATTGTTTCCACCATAAACTTCTGTTGCTTTGTAATACAAGCCATTATATTCAAATTCTACGTAATATTCTTTGGTTTTGTCTTGTCTTCCAAAAGTATAGAAACCATTTCCATCTGCAGTTGCTCTTGTTGTTGCTCTCGTTACTTCTTTGCCATCTGCATAATATAAAATTGCTGTTATATTGTCTTTTCCTGTTTCGCCATTGTCACTAAATCCATTTCTGCTTGTGTCAAGCCAAACTTGACCTGCCATAACTAATTGTTTTAAATATACAAAATCTTCAAAAGTAACGATGTTCAAGTATACTGGATTTTGATTTGGTGCACTATAAACCACTCTGTCATGCGGATTAATTCCAAAACTAAAGTTTAATCCTTTGCCAGAAGTTCCTGCTGTTCTATTGATATTGGTACAAGTGATGATTTCTGATTTGCTTTGCAACATTCCTGTGTAGAAATTGCTTTCCATAACTTGCACTTCTGTATAATATACGATGTAATCTCCTGGCGACAAAATAATATTTTCATCTGTTATTGTATACAAACATTCGACTTTATTATTCCCAATGTTAGTTTCGGTTGCTCTAACACCTCCTGTCACATCAATATCGCTTCCATTGTGGCGCCATATTACTTGATAACCAATTACATCTAAGCCAACATCAATGGTTACTTTTACGTCTGTTGGACGAATTCTTGTGTTGTATTTTGTCCAACTTCCAGTAGCACTCTCATCTGTTCCTCCACTGATAATATTGGTTACTCTTGTTCCAAATCGCAACGTTTCATATTTTTCAGTAGCAAGTGGATTGCTATTTGGATAATTGGTTGTTGAACCACCAAATGGTCCTTGCTCTGAACCAGCGTTTATATAACCATGATTTACATTATAGTTATACATTTCGCCTCTGTAATCACTGATGTATTCATCCAATTGTACTCTGTAATTATTCAAAATGTATTTATCAAGTACTTCGTCATTTTGTCCTAATCTTTTGCTGTTATTGATAATTCTAAAATCATTAATATTGCGTTCTGTGTCTTTAACAATCTTGACTTTGTTGGTTTCGATGGTGCCATCTAGCAATTCTTCTACAATCAATTGCACCGTTATTTCTACTCTGCTATTTGCCTCAACACGAACTTTGTTCAGTTTCAGAACTCCACCAGATGCATCATAGGAAGTCAAAAGTCCATTTCCAGCCGTTACTTCCGCATTTTTAACTTCGCACTTGTTCGGCAAAATATCTTCCAAGTCGACTGTAATCCACTGTGGTTGCTTGTATGGTCCATCGTCTCTTTTGACTACATATTCTGAAAAACTTTTTGTGGTGTTATAAACCACAATCGTATAAGATACCAAATCGCCATACTCCACATATACTGGGCTATTATTCTTGGTGCTATCTTGTGAGCCTCCACCACTATCAACATCAATTGTCCCCCTTCTTGCAGTATTGCTTTCAAATGTCACTTTTTGACCATTTCTGTTTTCTACGTGCTCCACTTTTGAAATAAACTTGTCAACCCCAATGTTGTATTCTTTGATATGCCAATAATCTGCTGACTCGATTTCAACTGGCTTTTGTGCTGTATTATACGTATATTTTGTGCCATAGAAATTATAAACATCTTCTATGGTTGTCTTAAATTCATAAGGATCTCCATATTTCTTTTTCAAGTCTTTATTAGTATTAACCCACAATTTTATGGTAATCGTTGCCGTTCTGTTTGTCCAAAGATGCCATACGTCTATATATTCTCCTGTGTATTCTGCTTTGTACCAACCATTTGAGTTAAATCCATCCATAACGACATTTCCATTTGCATCTTCAATCTGAGGACTACTTCCTTCTGGATGCGTTTGTCCTGGTTCACTACCTCCTGGATATGTCATATTTGACCAATAGCATTTGTCAATCACTGCATCCTCTGGCAAATCAACTTTTATGCGAACCTTTTCTAGTTCTGTTGGCTGATAGTATGGCGCTTGCTCACTCGACTTGCCACCCGAACCCGCCGTCTTGTAATCCGTATCATGATACCTTACTTTCATTTTTAAAGTCAGATAATCTCCATTTTCTGCATAAACTGGGTTTGCCTTTTTGGTTGTGTCAGGCTTTTTCTCTCTTTGATCTCCACTTGGGTAAAAACTGTTATTGTCAACTAAAAACTCTCCTGATTCTAATCCTGCTTTACTATTTCTTTGTACATTATCAATATAAGTATCAACTGTAACATTGTATTGTTTTAGAATGTACCTTTCTTCAGAAGTATTATTCCCCTCTGGATTATGCGCATTTGGTTCTTCTCCTGTACTAGCTCGTTCATTTTTCTTTTTATAATAAGTAGGATATATTGAAACTTTAGATACTTCACCAGTTGTATAAAAAGGAGCACTACTATTCTCTTTTGCTGACTGAGCACGAACCCAAACTCTAACTGTAAATTCTAGCTTTTGTCCTGTTCCTATCTTTACCATTTGATATTTATCTTTTGAATATTCTGTAGAACCAGGCCATCTGATTCTCCCATCTTCTTGAGCTCCTTGTGAAACATTGTTAGGATCATTGTTAATACCATGAGCAAATTGATTTTTAGTATCATTCGGATCTAGCGATTGAGCACTTCCTCCTGAACGTTCTACATAATAAATATCTGCTGTTTCTGGAAGTATGTCTTCTAATAAAGTATACACTGGCGAACTAACTGAACTAGGATTTTTATTTTCTACTATTACTTTATATTCAAGTACTCCATAATTTTCTAAAACAACATTATTTGATTTTTTTCTATCTTCAGACCAACTTTTTCTATAGCCATCACCTTGATTTCCTACTGCTGTAGAACCATTTATATATTGATTTCCTCTGTGTTCCAATCTATTTTTATCTGGTGTGTAAAGCATTTTATTAATGTAATTTTTTACTTCGATTTTACACAACAAATGTCCACCGCTATCTTCATTACCAATATACAATTTTTTTCTATTTGTATCATCTTTTGTAGCTGGCGAAGCCACAAAATATTTATACTGGTAATGTTCTTCAACCGCACCATACTGTGTATATCTTGTACGCCACCAATCCTCTATTTTAACCCCCACAGAATAAGTATTATATCCGATTGTTATCTTTGCTCTTATTCTATTGCTTCTAAATTGACTTGTACTATCATATACTTTAAATTGTATCAAATTACCATCTTTTCGATAACTACAATTTTCATAAGTTAATCCTGTTCCATTTGGAGCATCTTCCAAAACACTTTTTTCTGTATCTTGTTGCCAAGCATTAAGAGATTTAAGCTTTCCACTATCATTTCCTTCTGGAACTATCCAAGCTTCATCTGTCACATATTGATTCTCTAAATCAAATCCTAAATCATACGCAAAATCAGTTCCAGGATACATTTCATTAGGTGCATATCCCTTGTTAGCTCTTCTAGCTCCACTACATACTTCATATCTAGCAGCACTTTCTGAACTAACAATAATTTCAGCTCCCACTCCTAAATGACTATGATATGCTTCTACTGCTCTACTACTAGTATCATTATTATCATATTCTATATATTTAAGATATGGAGCACTAAAGTCATCTACCCAATATGGATAACCATTTTCTGGATAAACCCAACCTGCATGAACTGTTTTACTAAACACCAGTCCAAACAGAAACATCACTGCTATTATTAAAATAATTTTTACTGTCTTTTTCTTCATAAATCACATTCCACCTCCTTACCTATAAACTTTCTTAATCAATTCTTTTTCGTCAATTCTACCTGTTTTAATCATGTAACCAAATATCGCCACAGATGCAATCAATGCAACTTCTATAACAACTGCTACTTTTCCCATGATACTTGGCTTTGCAATAATCGTCTCTTGTGTTGCAAAATTATTTGCTTTTGCTTCCACTATTCTTGTGCTACTTTCAGTTTCTACAATTTGTGCTTTATTGCTAATAATTCCTATATTGTCTACTTGTGTTAATTGTTTTGCCAAACTTAAACGAACTTCTTTTGCTTCTCCTGCTTTCAATGTCGTATCTTTTAAGCCTGTATAATAAAGATTTCCATCAGCCCCAATATTCCAATCTGGATTATCCTCTGCCACAAACTTCATTCCATTTGGTACATAGTTCACAATATTGGCAACTTTTCCAGCAACATTTCCAACATTTTCCACTTTAATTTTGTATTCCATTTTGACAATGGCATCTTCTAATTCTTTTGAAGTTAAATTTAGTTTTGCTAAATCCAAGTCTTCATACTCTTGTTCTTTTAACTTATTATTTGTCAGTACAGTTGTTTTCGCAATTGTTTGGCTTAAGCTTAGGTCAAATGTGTCTTTTTCTGTTAAACCTATATTTACTTTTGCTCCATTTTCCGCAATTGTAATATTATCTGTTACTGCCAAACCATCTTCTATTTCAGAGATTTTATTTTTGCTCGTTGTTGTATATCTTTCTTTGTCATAGTTAAATGTCACACTATAATCTCCTGGTTCCAAATCATGAAATGCATAATTTCCTTTTGAATCTGTTGTTGTTGCTTTAATCATGTTAGAACCTTTCATTAATTGCACTTGTACATTAGAAGCAATTTGCTTATCTTTGCTTGTTTTTACACCATCGTTATCTGTATCTACATATACGACACCTACAATTGCATTTGCTTCGTTTTCATCTTCTGTATTTTCTTCCTGCTCAACTTCTGATTCATTCTGGTTTTCTTCTTGAGAATCACTTTTACTTTTTTCATATAACTTGTTAATTTTCACATCCAACGCATTGGATTCCACTATTGCACCATTTCCTAACTCAACTTCTACAATATTAGATAATTCTGTATCTTCTCCATGATCTGCCATATGAATAACTTCACCAATTGCTACAATTTCAATTGTCCCATTAGCTGGTAATACAAATTCTTTTTCAAAATAATTATAAGAATTCAACCCTTCTTCTACTCCACCTATAATCACTTTTATATCTTTTAGGCAAAGAATAGATGGGATTTCTGCTTTTACTGTAACAACTTCTTCCCAAGGTTTTTGACTTTTTACAATAATTTTGTACTCAAATGTATCTTCATAATTTAATTCTTGACTACTAATTTCCTGCCATACTTCAACAGCTTCTTTTCTTTCTGCTGTAAATTCAAATCCTATTGAACCACAAATTTTCTCTCCTCTGTCATTTGTCTTTAATTCAATTGTGGTATGCACATCACTTCCTTCAAAACTGCTATCTGTCATTTCACAATCAACAAAAACTTTTGTCACATCTTCTTTTAATTCTCCAATTTGTGCAACTACTTTTTCGTTATTTCTATCAAACTCTAAATCTTGTATTTCCCCAACACCTAAAGTATAAATTTTTTTAATTTCCAAATATTCTGGCAAATCAAAAGATACATTAAAGTCTTCTTTTTCATCTTCTTCACTTTTTGCAATGCTTACCAAAAATGAAACTTTTGTATTTTCATTAGTTCCAGAAAAGGTATTGACTAAAGTAGCTTCCATAGAAAGTTTTTGCTTTTCAGCTTCTATTGTATAATTTTCTGTCACATTATTAATTTGAAGATAACCTTGCAAAGTTTTACTCTCGGCATCATGTTCTAAGATTTTGACAGGAAATTCATAAGCACCAGTTTCCCCAGCTGCCAATTTTTCAATTCCAAATTCCTTTACTGTAGCTTGGCTATCTTCTATGTAGCCTTCTCCTTCTTGATATTCTACATAAACTGCACCTTCTGGCACAGAAACATTTAGCACTACATTTTCCAAGTCCTCTCCTGTTTTGTTTTCCACTTTTGCAACCAATGTTGCAATTTGTCCATAAAACACATTTTCCTCTTTTGTTTCTAATGACAATTTAATTTCTGGCATTTCTTCTGTCAAAAGCCCCACTTTATCAGCAATCGTTGTTTCATTTGAACTTAAGTTACTATAATATCCACCAAAACTTCCATAAATCGCTGCCCCATAATCCAAATTTGCTGGAATTTCAAAATCGTAGCTATATTTCAAAACTTCCCCTGCTGCTAAAACATCATCCAACACAATCATGTATGATTTTACTTCTAACAAAGTATCTGGTTCTTCTGTCCAACCATTATTGGCATCTTCTAAATCTACTGTTGCTTTTTCTAGCTCCGAATAGTAAATCTTTGCTGTATTTTTATTTTGCTCATTTGCCACAATTTTTGAGAACATATTGCTATTGACATTAGTTCCTAAGTCTTCCCCTGTTATGCCATCTGTGTTATTTGCAAATGGAGTTCTTCCAAGCAATACAACATCTTTGCATTCATTTTCCGTATTATTGGCTGCATATAATTCCATAGTTGCTATTCTTGGGCTACTTCCTCTTGCAATATTAACATTTTTTTGTCCTTGCTTTACTGATTTTACAACAGATTGTTCTCCATCATAATTGATGATTGCATTTGCTGTTGTTAGTCCACTTGGTGCTTGATAATTGATTACCTCTACTTCAAAACCATTTGTCTCTCTTACAATTCCTTGTGGAATTTCTCTGTCAAGTGTCCATTTGGTTTGTGACTGATAATTTGTTACTGCTTCATTGCAATAATACATTTTAATTTGATCTTTTTTGCTTGGTGTGTATTCGTCTAATGTAACATTAAATTGAACTAAAATATTAGTTCCATGAGTCAGTGTACTTTCACTAAACGCATTTTGTGTACCTGCTAAATTGATTTTCATTTTTACAATTCCATTTTCGTTATGTACTGTCGCATCTGCTACACTCAAACCTTCTGCATAAGTTAAATTGATACTCTGTGGTGTGACACTTTTCACATAGCTTGGAAATACTATTTCAAAACTTGGATTTGTATACAAATCGCTATCAACTGTATCATTATTTAATTCAATTCGCATTTCAACATTTTCGTTCTCGCTAATTGTACTAAAGTTATTATTGCTAAGTACAATATCTGCATTTGTAAAACTACTTTTCATCGCTTTTTTTACAGTCATTTCAGATAACTGATAACGGTTTTCGTCATCTTCATATTTTACAGAAGCTGTAACTTTGCTTTCAATTTCACGAAACATATTATATTCTGCTTTATCATAACTTGATTTTCCAATTGCTTTTATGTATTCAATATTTAAGTTTTGATTGACACTCACACTTTTCAAAACAACTTGAATACCATTTGGCTTGTTTTCTAAATTGATTTCACATTCTTCTTGTGAGTGAACATTGTCTGCATTCAAACTATTTAATAACTCTCCTGCATTATTATAAATCTCAATCACTCCACCATTCGTTAATATATTTTCAATTTCGCTATAAGAAAATTTCACTTTTTTATAGTAAACATCATTTGTTTCAAAAGCTGTTTGTTTCGCATCTAAATAATTCTCTTTTGAAGTATCAATTGTTAATTCTTCAAATGCGTCACTTGTTAAAATATTCAAATTAACGGCTGTTGTAAATTCTGCCTCATACAATGCTTCTTCATGATTATAATTGGCATTGATTTTTCCTTTATTAATTACCTCTTCATTTGTGCTAACATGGTAACTAATCATATCGCCTATCACAGCTGTAATTTCTTGTGTTTCTGAAATGCTAGTAGTCAAATTATTATTCTCGTTAGCACCAACTTCTTCTGCATTTACGATTACATTATTTTCAAATGTGTAATTTCCTTCATCTACAAAATTTGCATACTTGTAAATAATGATATACTCATCTGTTCCAAGACTATTGACTACTTTTCCTTCCTTATCATTTGAAACATGAATATAAATTTTTCCTTCTTGTTCCTGATATTCCCAATTTTCTTCTGTAAACTGTACATTTCCTGTATCTTGTCCTTTGCTTGCCATCAATTTATTGGCAACGACATTTACATTTGCTGGTCTTTGTCCATTTAATGTAGGTACCGAAATTTCTAAATTTGTATTTTTTAATGGCAAATAATTTTCTTCTTCATTTTGGTTTTCTCTTTTTATGGTAATTTTGTTTTCTAATAAACTACCTTGTCTTTCCCCTACATGGTATGGCGAAAATTTTGTATATTCACTTGTCATTTCAATTTCATTGTGATAACTCCAACCAATGGCAACATTGCTACTAATACTTTCTTCTTTTTCATTCAAATCAACATCTATGTATTTACCAGACAAAACGAATTCTACTTCTTGATATAAATCAGATAAAGTAATTTCTTCTTTTGGTAAATATTCAATTTCCACTTCTATTTTAGTTGGATGAATGATGTTTCTCACTTGTATTTCATAATCTGAAACAAGTTCCACTTGATATGGATTTAAGTCGTCTTCGTTTTCTTCTTCGTTCATTTTGTCTTCAATCACTTTTTCTTCATCCACTAATTCGTCTTCTTTATCTTCTATGATTGGTTCTACATTTTCCTCAGAAGTATCCCCCATATTTAAACTAACAAATGAATTGTCTTCTGCTTCTTCTTCATTTTCTTCTGGCTTTTCTTTTCCATCCTCAACTTCAATACTTACAATTTTTGAAAATTTAAAATGAAGATTATTTTCATCCATCGCATTTGCTTTTATCATTCCTTCTCGAATAAAGCCACTTCCAACTTCTTTTGGCGAAACTTCTAATATTAGATTTCCTTTTTCATTCACATTCAATATTTTTTCATTATTTTGATTTTCTTCCTCTTCAAAATAAGCTTTCAATACCATGTCTGAACTGCCAAAAAATCCATCTGTAATAGTGGTTATTCCATCTGTTGTGGCAATTGCTTGCAATGTTTGCGCTGAATAAGTAAACATGATAACAAATACAATTAACATGCTAATCATTTTTTTCGACTTACAAAACATCTCGCATACCTCACTTTCCATTTTTACTATTTCTTTTATATATTAGTTCAAAAAAGTTCTTTTGTAAATAGTAAAATATGCCATTTTTCAGTATTTCTAGCTTCTTCGCGAGAAAAATATTTTACGGAAACTAAGCATCTAGAATCAATGTTAAATTTATATTAAATTTTCATTACATTTTTGTAACACAAGTTATCCACATTTTGTCAACAGCCCCAATTTTTAGGCAAAATTGGAACAAAAAAACAGCTTAACCTTTAAGGAAATAAGGTTTTGCTATTTGTATTTACATATATAGTTTTAAGTAATAAAAAATCACGAGAGCTTTCACATTTGGAATCCCCCGCAATTTTTTCAATTTTACTGCATGACGCGTTTAATAAAGTACTCGTTTTTTCTGTTTCCCAGAAGAGTATCTAAATAATCATCCAGCTCCTGCAAAGTTGGTTTCTGAGCAGAATAATCCTTCAGCTCTTCCCACTCTTCATCTGAGATTTCTTCCAGTCTGTACAGCCACTCTGCATCAGTTCCTTTTTCAGAAACATCTCTAACAAGTTGCTCCTTAGCTGTTCTACTGTCATCCCACTTAATAATCCGATAAAAAGCTCCAATAACAATAGTCAACCCTATTACAGTACCAATTATAGCGCCTTTTATTTTGTCCCGCGTTTCTCTCCTCATGTTACATTCCTCCTTTTTTCTTGTAAAAAATTATTTGTTATCAAGACATTTATTGCTTTATTTCTAATTATATTATAACATATTTTACATAAAATGTAAAATTTTTGTGTTTTTTTTCTGGTTTGCTGCATATATTATCTGTAAGAGTATGTTATCAAAGCATACCACTTAAGCTTACGGAGGTTTAAAAATATGGATAATATGGATATTAATAAATTGCTTTCTGCCATTTCAAAAATGGATAAAGCAGAATTAGAAAAAAACATCTATCGTGCACAACAAATCTTAAACAATTCTGATATTAAAAAAAATCTTGATAACCAGGAGTAAGTATGAACGATAATTTTAATGATATTTTAAGTAATTTTTCAGAAATTTTAAAAGAAAAAGATATCGACTTAAATAACATATTAGGAAATAATCATCATAATGACGACATAGATGGCACGGAAAATCGTGCCTCTGATGATGGTTTCGATATTAACATGATTTTAAAAATCAAAGACATCATGAGCCAAATGAATAGCAATAAAAATAACCCTAGAAACCAATTATTGCATTCTTTGAAACCATATTTGGAGGACACCAAAAAAGAAAAACTAGAACAATACATAAAGATTGCTAATCTTTTGAGTGTTCTAGATTCTTTTGATGACAAAAACAGTTTTAAGTTTTTATCCAATAGTGACTATGATTTCACTTTAATGATTATCCTATTTTTATTAATCATTTAGAGCGCCTTAATTTCTCCATCTTTGATGCAAAAAATCGGACATCTTTCTTCTTTTTCTGTGATTTCTTTTACTAAATTAGAAATCCTAATTTGTGTTGCTTCCATATTATGAGCAGCAATAATCGCTTTTGTATTTCCATTTGCCCCACTATGTGCAACTCCCCTTAGCGTTCCCAACACAATAATATTTCCACCAGCCACAATTTCCGCACCAGAATTTACATCGCCACAAACTACAATACTTCCAACATATTCCTCCTTGCTTCCAGAGCGAACAGAATTGTATACATATCGTGTTTCTGAAATTTCTGTTTCCAATTCAAATGTTTTTTTGATAGCATGCAATCCTAACAAATCGGAAGCATCGTCAAATTTAACATCAACACTGATTTCTTCTTTGATAATTTTCTCAATAATCACTCTTTCTGTTTCAGAAAACAACTTTCCAGTTACCCTAATTGGCACATTTGAATTTTTGTAAAAATCCTTTAATTTCGGCAATTTTTCTTCCAATTCCTGTATGATAACTGTATTATCTGCTTGCACATTAATGTTTAGTACAATCTCATCTGTTGTTTGTTTAATTCTAATATTGTTTAACATTCCTGTTTCCTTCCTTATTAATTAAATTGTTCTATTTCGTGTTCTGCTGACATAACCTCATTTACATATTGCATATTCATTCCAAAATACTCTGCTATAACCTCACGCACTACTTCTGCTGTATAATTACCATGTCCACCATTTTCAACAACAACTACTACTGCTATTTCTGGTTTTTCAAATGGAGCAAAACCAACAAACAATGCATTTACATCTCCACTTGTTGTTTCAGCAGAACCCGTTTTTCCTCCAACTGAAATATTGAAATCAGAAAAGATTGAACGCGCTGTTCCACTTTCTCCTTCTGTAACTGCTCGCATTCCTTCCAAAACAGCTTGCATCGTTTCTTCTTTAATCTGCAAATTTTCTACTTGATTTGGTTCAATGCCCAATTTTTGATTAGTAAATTGTCTAATTTCTGAATCTGGAACTTGTGTGCCATCTGAGTTTACTACACTTTTTACAATACTCAAATCAATCGAATGCCCACCATTGGCTATCATGGAAATGTATTTTGCCATTTGCACTGGTGTAAAATCATTATAACTCTGACCAATTGATGCACTTAAAGTATCGCCTGGTCCCCAAGTGTCTCCTCTTTTTTCTGCTGCACTTTTACCTGCCAATGTTCCTGATTTTTCGTTATATAACTCAATGCCTGTTTTTTGTCCTAATCCAAAATAACGTGCATATTTTTCCAAATTATCAATCCCCATTCGATTACTTACTTCATAAAAGAAATAGTTACATGACTTTTCAATTGCTCCTGATACGTTCAAAGGTCCATGACCTCTTCCATAATCCTTATAATACCAACAAGATGGTTTATATTTTGAATTTGGAGATAAGATATATGGTCCATTATCATTGATTTTTTCTACTGTGTTGGTAACCCCTGTTTCCAATGCTGCAATTGCAGTAATCATTTTAAATGTAGAACCTGGCGCATATGGACTTTGGATCGTTCGATTATGCAATGGATTTAATGGATTAGTATTATATTCAGAATATTTCTCATTGCTAATTCCATTATAAAACAATCCTGGCTCATAATCTGGATAACTTGCCATCGCTAAAATTTCACCAGTATTTACATTCGTGACAACAACTGCTCCACCTTTGGCATTATGTGTCTCTGAAAAGCCACCTGCTCTAATTTTCTCAATATTAGTAGCCAAAGCATTTTCTGTTATTTTTTGCAGATTGGAATCAATGGTAAGCACTACATCTGCTCCACCAATTGCTTCTTGGCTCGTATATTCTCCTGTTATCGTTCCATCGACTGACATGTCTATTTGCTTTTTACCATCTTTACCTCTTAAATATTCTTCAAATACTTTTTCAATTCCCGTTTTTCCAATTTTGTCTGTTGGCTCATATTCATAATCATCCCCACTTGCTTTCAAAGCCTCTTCATCTTTATCTGAAATTCTTCCCATATACCCCAAAATATGAGATGCCATATTTCCCACATGATATTTTCTAATTGGTTCTGTTACAATATTAACACCAGTTAGCTCATTACTTCTGACTTGTAACTCCACTGCGCTTTCTCTGGAAATAGCTTCTGAAATACTAATTGACTTTGTTGTGGAATAACCTTTTGTTGTAATTCCATAGCGAATTGCCAAAATTTTTCGGATGCTTTGAATATCATCTGTTTTGATATTATATTTATCTCTCATTAAATAAAAAGCTTCTTCTGCTGATGCAGTTTCTGGAATTTTGTATTTTTCCTTCCATTTAGCTAACTCCTCCTCAGAAGAAAAATGAAATTCAAATGGTTCGATACTAATCGGAAATGTATCAAAATAACTATCTCCATTTTTTTCTAAAATTTCAACCATTAACAAAATGGAATGATTTAATTGTTCATCTTCAACTTTCGTTTTATACATTTCTAGAGAAAAACTCATGTCTGTACTAACTAACGCATTCCCTGAACGATCTACAATACTTCCTCTTGCTGATTCAATAGTAGATTCTCTTGATAATCTTGTATTTGAATTTTCTCTATATTCCTGCCCATTGACAATCTGCATATCAAACAATCTGACCAAAATAACTAATGCAACAAGATATATAACAACTGATATAACATTAAACCTAAAATTCAATTTATCTAATTCCGTTTTCTCTTTTTTGAATTTCGTTTTTCTCACCTCCTAGCCATTGTTTGTCTAAAAATAACGTGTTAATATATTTGTTTTTTTAAAGGTGCGGTCAATACTATAACCAACTTTTTGAATACTTGGATATAGTAAAATAGTTAATAATATATTGTACAATACCTCAATTGCTAAAATTTTTGCAAAATACAACATCTCTGTATCAAATCCTAAAATGACTGAATTAATTCCATAATAACCAGTTTCAAAAATAACCGTTGAAATTGCCATCATTAAAATAATAGTTATTTTATTTTCCTTAGAAAAATTTCGGTCAAAATAAGCACCCAAATAACCTATTGTGCACATCATTAAAGCTGTTATTCCAATGGTTTTACTATATGCCAAATCAACAATTAATCCACCAATCACACCAAATAAAATACTGGTGGTTACATTAGCAAATAACCCTATAAATAAAATATATAGGACAAATAAATTGGGCATTACTCCTGCTATTGTAAAGTTTTGAAACACATTTGCTTGCAAGAAAAAGACCACCAGATATAAAACAATAAGTAGTATCACTTTTGATGTTTTCTTCATACTTAAATTAGTTTCCTTTCTAAATTAATTGTTGATTACCAACACTGTATCAACTGTGGAAAAATCAACTGCAGGTTTTATAGTAGCGTAACGATCTGTTACATTCCTTGTTGTAATAATTTCTTCAATCGTACCAATCAAAATTCCTTTTCTAAATATCTCTCCTAAACCAGATGTGTACACATTATCTCCTTGAATCAATTCCGCCCCTGTTGGAATATACGAAGCTCTCAAAATTTGACTATTCTCCAATGTCCCTTTGCAAATAATACTTTCTTCTGTTGTGCTAATATTGCAACTTACTGTACTTGCTGCATCTACAATCACTTGCACTTTTGCCGTTGTTGGCGTTGTTGATATAATATGTCCAACTAAACCTTTATCTGCAATCACTGTCATATTAACAGCTACGCCATCATTTTCGCCAACATTAATTACTAAATCACTACTAAAATTACTTACATCTCGATTAATTACATAAGCTGGAATTGTATTATAATCAGCATATTTTTGTGTTAAATTCATATATTCTTGAAGTGTTGCATTATCTGCTTTAATCCCTTCTAATTCTCTTAGTTGAGTTTCTAACTCACTATTGCGTTTGCGCAGCTGCTCATTTTCTGTTTGCAAACTTTGTATGTCTGCAAAATATGCCGAATTTCCTTGAATTTTATTTGCTAAATCAGTCACTACTCTTTGCACTGGTGCTACAACCGAATTCACAATACCTTCTAAAAATGACAATTTATTCAGTTTCATATTTGAAAGAAAAATCAACAAAATCAATATAATTAAAGTAATCACTCCACCTAGTATATTGGATTGTTTATTTCTATTCATTTACATTCTCCTTTCAATCAATCAGATTTATGTACCTCCCATTGCACTATGATACTCGCCATCGCCTATCACAATATGGTCCAATAATTGAATTCCCATTAAATTGGCACACAAATTTATCTTTTGTGTTGCTTCTAAATCTTGTTTACTTGGTGTAGAATTACCACTTGGATGATTATGCACCAAAATAATTTTAGGAATTTGCTGTTTAATTGGCTCTGCTAATATTTGCTTGGCATCAAAAACAAGCATACTATCTTTGCCACTTGCAATATTCAATATTTTTTGCACAACATTTTGATTGTTTAGCATAATCAATTTCAAAATCTCTTTTTTCTCAAATCTCATTTCTGACATCAGCAAATTTGCAACATCTTTTTTCGTCTTAATCACTACTTTATTCATATTAATTGGTCTTGACATTCTTTTTGCAATTTCTCCTAAGGCTTTCAGTTCAATTGCCTTTACTTTGCCAATCCCATTAATTTTCATCAATTCATTGATTGATACTTCTTGTAAAAATCTTAAATCATTTGTATTTTCCTGTGAACCCAAATCAATCACTTGCCTAGCTAAATCCAAAGCAGTCATATTCTTGGTTCCAGTTTTTATGATAATTGCCAATAATTCACTATTGCTAAGTGTCTCTTCGCCATAGGCCATCAACTTTTCGTATGGTCTTTCTGAAGTGGGCAAAGTTTTCATTTTTACTGTCATATTCATCCTTTCTGTTCACTTAAATCCCCCAATATGAATTAATCTTATCTATTATATCGTGATAATCTGTTTTTTTCAAGTGATTTTAGTACATTTTTAAATATTTCTTAATATAATTAATTAAGGCTATTAAAGCTTTGCTTAGTAAACAGCCTTAATTGTTAGTATTTATGCCAATAAATACTAACTTCAGATAAATAACTGTTAAAATTATGGCAAAAATTTTCATTTACTTTTTAGCTAGAAGTAGTATAATTAAATTATTGAAAACCTTTCGGTTATATTTTAGGAGGCTTAGCTTATGAAAATAGAAAAAATTAATGAAAATAAAATCAGAATTACATTCAATCATTCTTACTTACAAGAAAACAATGTTGACATACATTCTTTTATGTCCAATTCATTAGAAAGCCAAAGTTTATTTTTGAATTTGTTAGATGAAGCAGAACGTGAAATTGGCTTTATCACAGACAATTACAAACTTTGTATTGAAGCCCTTGCTTTAAGCAATGGCAATTTTATCATTACTGTTACTCGAATTGAAAAAGAAGTTTTAAAATCTACCAGAGTTCAAGTTCGTAGAAAAAACAGGCAAAATGCCCAACAATTAATCTACAAATTCTCAAGTTTTGATGATTTTTGTAATTTTGAAAACTTTTTATCAATCTCTATGCCAAACTTAGTAGATAAGCTATCTACCTCAAACTCATTATATAAATATGAAGATTATTTTTTCTTTATTTTACAAAATATTAATGAACCATATCTTTCTGCAATTTCCAGTGCTATTAGTGAATTTGCAACATCTGTATCTGATTCAGATTTAATGTTAAATAAAATAAGAGAATATGGAATGTTATTACATACAACATCTTCTTAAATTCTATTTTGTAAATTATTATCTATTTAAAAAACTATAAAAAAGAACTACCAAAACGTAGCTCTTTTTTTTACTCTTCTCCTTTTAACTTTTCAGCTCGGTCTGTTGCAATTAAATTATCAATTAATTCGTCCAAATCTCCATTTAAAAAATTCTCAAATTGAAAAATGCTCATTCCTATTCTATGGTCAGTAATACGCCCTTGTGGATAATTATAAGTTCTTATTTTTTCACTTCTATCCCCTGAACCTACCTGACTTTTTCGCTCGTTTGCAACCGCTGAATCTTGCTTTTCTTTCTCTATTTCATACAATCTTGAACGCAACATTTTCATCGCATATTCTCGATTTTGTACTTGTGAACGCTGCGTTTGACACTCTACCACAATGCCACTTGGTTCATGAATTAATCGAACTGCTGATGATGTTTTATTGATATGCTGTCCACCTGCACCTGAAGCCCTAAAAACCTCCATTTTAATATCAGCTGGATTTAATTCTACTTCCACATCTTCTACTTCTGGCAAAACAGCTACCGTTGCAGTTGATGTATGAATACGTCCACTACTCTCTGTATCTGGAACACGCTGCACACGGTGAACACCACTTTCAAATTTAAAACGGCTATAAGCGCCTTTTCCTGTAATCATAAAAGTGACTTCTTTGTAACCACCAAGTTCAGTCGCATTTTCATTCACAATATCCAACTTCCAATGCTTTCTTTCTGCATACATCGAATACATACGAAATAAAGTCGCAGCAAAAAGCGCTGCTTCTTCTCCACCTGCACCTGAACGAATTTCACAAATAACATTACTATCATCATTGGGATCTTTGGGTATCAGCAAAAACTTCAATTCTTCTTCAATCTGAGGAAGTTTGGCTTTTGCTTCTTCAAAATCTACACTTGCAAGTTCCTTTAATTCTGGATCGTTTAGCATTTCTTTGGCTTCTTCCATCTGCTGTT
Source organism: uncultured Clostridium sp. (assembly GCA_947057875.1). Classification (GTDB taxonomy): domain Bacteria; phylum Bacillota; class Clostridia; order TANB77; family CAG-508; genus Scatovivens. Next base: position 12,404 of record CAMSEX010000001.1, on the reverse strand, counting down.
TTACACGTTTATATTCTCTATATTTTTCTACAACATCTTGCATGCTTCCATGTTCTTTCATTAACTTTTGCCACTCTGCTTGATTGGCAATTACTTCTGAGTCACTAATTAAGCGATTTAACTCTTCATATCTTTTTTCTACGTCTTCTAATTTTTGAAACATACTCTCATTCCTTTCGTTATATGCCATATTATAACACATATTTTCTATTTTGCCAATATTCTGTAAAAAATAATATTAAAAACTTGCCATTTTTTAGACTTTATGTTAAACTATATATTATAGTAACCCATTGTTATACCATCTGCAACTTAAGATGGTCCATAGAATACACATTTTTGCACTATCAACAACAAGTAAAGGAGTAAATATAATGAAGAATAAAGTATTTTATAGTATTTTAATTTTATTTGTCGCAATAATCTCTGGATTAATTGGAGAAACTATTGGCGAAAATCGGTCAAAAGAAACAACAACCATTGCAGGATTTGAAGAAATTGAATTTGCACCATTAAATAATATCTTAAGCGAATCTGATATTCAATTAGCACTAGGAGAAACTTATTTATCAGCTTCAAAAGCATCGACTATAAATGAACTTATTTTAAAAAGAAGCGAAGAAAAAAATCTTCAGACCCTAATTGCTTATTTGAACAAAGCTAAGAAAAAAACAAAAAGCTCGTTTCTTATAGAAATAGAAAAAGAACTTTCTAAACATCAGGAGCAACTTAAAAATCTTCAATCAGATATTGAAGATTTAAATCTCTTTCTGGAAGCATTATCAAGCACTGATAATCTTGTTGAAAAATTAAAAAATAATAAAAACAACAGTTTATAAAAACAGTCTGTAATTAAAAATGTGTGTTCTAAAAATTTCAATAACCCCCTTGCATTAGTTAATGATGTAAGGGGGTTCTATTTCAAATATTTATCAAATGATATTCTATTTTTAACTGTTTCAAAATTTCCTCTTCTCGATTTGAACATGTAAAAATAATGATTTGATGATTATACTTTTTATCTTGCAAATAATGCAAAATATTTTTTAAGCGCTGATTATCAAAATATGCAAAAGTTTCATCCAAAATAATCGGTAAATTTTCACTTGAAATTTCAGAAAGTGTACTTAGTCTTAATGATAAATACATTTCATCAATCGTCCCAATACTCAATCTATCAGCTGTCATATATTCGCCATTTTCTACTTCTACCAAAATACCTACTTCATCATTTATTTTTATATTTTTATATTTCTCATTTGTTATACTAGAGATTATTTCACATAAATTTTGCTCAAATTGGGGACTAATATCATGTTTCATTTTCTCATATGCCTTTTCCAATGCCTCTTTCGCAATTTCAAAAGAAACTTCCAGTGACATAAGTTCTGTTCTTATCGCATTTTGCTCATTAAGTTCTTCTTCAACTCTTGCTAATTCTTCCAATTTCTCATCTACATTATTCTTTTCAATCTCTAAAATATGTAAAGCAACATTCGCCTGATTAATCTCATTTTGAAGCTTTTCCTGTTCTATTTCAAACTTTTTAGCCAATTCTTGATTAACCATTTGAAAACTCTCAGCTTCTTGATTTGACTTTTTTTTCATCAAAATTTCAATTATTATAACAGGAATAAGTGACCCAATCCCAACTAAAATATTTCTTATCAATAAAATTAAAATCAGAGCTAGCATGATAAAAAATATCAACAAATACGTGTAAATATTAACTTTTCTATTCACTTTTTCAGTTTTTGTACTTTGCGAATTTTTCTGTTTCTCCTTTAAATTTGTCTTTTTTTCAAACAACTGATTTAATTTATTTTTTAGTTTTTCTTTCTCTTGCACCTGCTGAATTTGACTTTGTTTATAATTACTTAATGTTTTCTTTTGCTCCAACAATTGCTTAATTTTTTCATTTACTAGATTCATTGGTTTTTGCTTCGTTCTTTCTGTACCGATACTATCATTCTGCATTTTATTTAATTTTTCCATTGATTTTTTAAATGAAATATTGTCATCTCCTGTGGAAACAAGATTGCTAATTTTCTGCATCATACTACTCGTATCAAGCTTCCCCAATTTTATTTCTTGTTGTCCAATCATAGCTGTATTCTTAAAAGATGCCTCATCAACACCAATTTGTTCTTCTAAAAAATGAATTCCCTTTGACTTATCCTGTTTGAAATTCTTAGAAATGTCTTCTTGAAATTGATTATAAATGATTGGATTTTTCTTTTTAAAATCTCGAAAAACTTCATATTCTTCGCCATTATCTAAAGTATATTTCACTTTTCCAGAATATTCTGAATGGTTCCATGGTGTATACTGATCAAAATCTGATATACTTTTTCCACCTTTTAATTTCGACACTCCATAAAAAAGAGCTTGAATACATTTCAAAACCGTTGATTTTCCTGCTTCATTTTCTCCATAAATCAGATTAATTCCATCGTTTAATTCAATTTCTTTATCTTTTAATTTTCCAAAACCATTTATTTTTATTGCATTAATTCTCAAACTCTTCACCTCTTACATAACTTCTAATCCAATTTCAATTGCTTTTTTAATTTGCTCGTCTGAATATTTTCCTTCCTTATATTTTTGGATAATTTCTTTGATAAAAATTCCTCGTAAATTATTCTCAGTCGCAATTTTCTCAATATCCACTCCAAGCTGCGTTTCATCCTTTATTTTCAAAATATTGGGATGCTCAATCAACTTCAAGATTTCTCTTGGTCGAATATCAAATTGCCTATTTCCCTGTAGAATAACTTCATATAAATTTTTTTCATCTAACTCTAAACCAGAAATTTTCTCTACTAATTCTTCTGAACTTGTAATATAATCCACTAAAAAATTATATTTCTCAAACATTCTTTCATCTAATTTTACAAATTCTGTTCGTAATTCATTCTCATCAATTTCGCCTACGACCATTCCATGCTTACCTAATTCATCAAACCCAAACGAAATTGGTGAACCTGAATAAACGATTTTCTTATTTTCCTGAAAATTCGTTTTATGAATGTGTCCCATTGCTATATAGTCAAACCCCAAAGAATTCATTTTTGACTCTTTTATTGGCTGATATGAAAATCCGATTTTCGTCCTTTGCCCCATTTAAATCACAATGTGTTATTAAAATATTCATTTTATTAGGATGTTTTATTAGAAGTGTTTCGATTGGGGATTGTTCCATGTGAAAATCCGTAAAACCTGACATATAAATGTCATATTTAGAATCTTCTATTATTTCTAAATTACTTTTACAAATATGTACATTTTCGCTCCAAGAAAACATCTCATAATATGAGCCTTTAATATATGGATCATGATTTCCTGGTACAATCAGAATTTTCGTATTTGATATTTCTTGAAATAACTGATTGACATATTCTATGGTCGATTTTCGGACGTATTCATGGGCATAAAAGTCTCCTGCAATCAGCAAATAGTCCACTTTATTTTCTTTGCAATAATGGATTATTTTTTTGAAAATTTTGCGTTGTTCCAACCTACGAATATTGCTTAAATTTTCGATTGCATTTAATCCAGAAAATGGTTGATCAAAATGCATATCTGCAATGTGAACAAATTTCATATTTTTCTCCTTTTCAACTTACACTTTTAAATATGACATTAAAATGTCATATTTAAATTTTGTATCTAATTTTATTTATTATAAAACATTTGTTTGAATTTGTCAATAACTAGCTTAATTAAAAAAATTTTTTTGGTGTGACCTCTTTACTTTTTATGTAAATTATTGTAAAATATAATTGACACTATATTGTATAATCAACTTTAGGAGGTGCTTTTATGTTGCACAAATATATCTTATCCTTGCAAAAATTTCAAAGTTACTGCCATATTCGTATTTTTGGAGAGTTTGAAAACGAAGAACATTCTAAGTTATCACGAATTGGCACTTTAGAAATTGCAGATTCAGGAGAAATATCTGTCGTTATAAACGGTCAATGGAAATCCTATTCTAAATCATCAGACATTGATTGTCTTACTAACGAATTTATTCGGATTTCCTTAGAAACCTTAAAATGGACAGAATATTGGTTTTCTGGACCACGTGCTCCTGAATTATTTTCTACCCATGTTTTTATTTAAAGGCACAACCAAGGGCGCCGAAATGGCGCCCTTGTGGTTTATTTTAATCATCTAAACTACCAAATAATTCATCAAATTTGGCTTCTAATTCTTTTTGAATATCTGTCAATTCTTCCTCCTTTTTCTGATCCTCTAAATTTGAATCCACAGGAAGCTGACCAGCTGGATTAGTATCTGTTTTTAAACCTGTATCTTCATCTTTAAACAAATCATCCAAGTTTTCTAGACTTTGTGGATTTCCACCTTTGTTATCATTGTCCTCCACATATGGATTGTATGGATTATATTTCCTCCAAACTCCTCTATCAACTCGAACATCGTTGTGATCAACTTTATATTTTTTTATTAATTTACCCTCTGGATATTTGAAATAATAATACTTTTTCGCCTTAACTGGCTTAATACCTTTTTCATAAATGATGCACAAATCATCGTCCATACGGCGAAGTTCATCTGGTGTCATAAGTGCCCTTCCCATTATTTGGTCAGATTGACTTAAACCTTGCTTCCAGTTGTCACGGTCTTTATTGACTGAAATACTATCTCTCGTGATCGTTTTTTCCCCCAAAGCCTTGGAAAAATATTCGACTGTTTTTTGAGAGTTGGAACCCAAAAATAAGTGTGTATCACAGTTACCCAAAATGGTTTCATGTGCCTCTTTATAAACTGCTTCTAACTGGTCTAAGTTCTGTAAAATAACACTAAATGATATTTTTCTACTTCTTGAAGTTGATATTTTTTTATCAAAATCGGGTATTTGACCGATGTTTGCAAACTCATCTAGAATAAAGTATGTAGGAACTGGTAATGCGCCACCACTCAAATCTGCAAAATCATACAATTGTTGTATCATTTGCGAGAAAAATATGGTAAGCAAAAAATCGTAAGCTGTATGTGTATCTGATGAAATAACAAATACCGCTGTTTTCTTCTTTCCAATTGAAGTAAAATCAATCGTGTTGCTTGAAGTTACTTCTGCAATGTCTCGTGAGTCGAATTTACCAAGTTTTGATTGAAGCGTACTCAAAATTGAACCATAGGTTTTTTCTGGCGCAATTTCAATGGATTTATAATTCATTCTTGCTGGATGGTCGTATGGCAATTGGTTCATCAAGTTAGTTAATAAATTATCGCCACCATTTTTGTTTGCCGCCCTTACAAGTTCTGCACAACTAGCCAAATTCTGCTCCTCTGGTGGACGAACTGCTTTCAAATAATAAATTAAGGCTTTTAGCAACATTTCGCCCATATCTTCCCAATATGGATCTGAACTTCCTCCGCTATCTTGCCCTTTTACAATGGTGTGTGCAATAACGTCAACATCAATTTCTCCATTGATGTGATGAAGTGGATTATAACTATCACTGTTTTCTGGTCGAACTAGATTTAATACTTTAATATCATAACCGTTTGCTTTAAAATAACCTGCTGTATCGTCATACAGTTCTCCTTTAGGATCTGTAAAAACATAGGAACCAAGAAGCTGTAAAGCATTTGGTTTAACATAAGAAGCTGATTTACCAGCACCTGATCCTCCGTACCACTAATACATTTACGTTACCACGTTTATCTACAGGCAAACGATTTTTTTCGGCTAAAATAATTCCTTTATTTTTGCTTAAAACTGCATATTGTTCACCATTTTCGCTCCAGTCACTTGAACCATTTTCAATATCTTGAAATTCATGTTTCGGAAACGACTTGATAATCCCTACTAATGCAAATAATCCCAAAATTAAAATGTACCATTTTAGCGCATTCAAAAATGCTGGTAAATACTCGCCAAAACAAATTCCTAAACTCGAAATTGGTTGTTGGATATTTTTAAATAATTGTTCATAAAATGTTGTCCAAAAATCGTCCCCTGCTTCTCTTGCTAAATTTCCTGCCTCAATAGAAACGGTAAATGGTGCCAAACCTATGACTGCTACAACCAGCATAATGATTGCATATGCAATTAATTTTATTCTTATTTTTCGAATAGCTAATCTTAACTTCTCAAAAAATCCCATAATTTTTCACCTTTTCTTTTGTAACTATCTTTCTGTATCAACATTTTTATTTCTTGTTCTAGTTCCTGTTTTAATTGGCATAACATCCGCCTTAAATCTTTCTTTGCTAATTTTTACTCTTCTAGCAAGTGTTTCGTCAAATTTTATTTGTTCTTTCGTTATTTCTGGTACTGCACAGTTACATTGTACAACTTCATAACCTTTTTCACCAAAAAATTTTTCTAACAAATCATCTGCTCTCTCGTCTCTTACAACATTGATTGCTTTTCTCCCATTTATTGATTTGTTTCCATTTTCTCCAATTGGATTATTGGTATTCATAAAAAACTCCTCCTTTAAAGTCTACCCTTATTTAATTTCAAAGGCAAAATATTTTTTGCATGCTTTTAGCGTGCATTTTCCCTTGACCTCATTTGCATTTTCATCAAAATACAAATTTGGCTTTATCTCTTCTGTAGTCTCAGGGTCTATTATCGTAATAGGCCTCTTCATATTTGGTGTATATTGAAATTCTCTATAAACCGTTTCTTTTTCGTTGTAAAGTGTTGAAAGTTTCATTGGCATTGGTTTTTTGGATAATTTTACTTCGTTATAATCCAAAAATCCTGTATTGACAACGACTTTATCTTTTCCAAACGAGAAAAACACCAATGGATTGCCTTCTGGTGAAGGATTGTCAACAAAAAAAGTTTTCCTTTTTCGTTCACCCACAAGTTGTTCTGAATAATCTAGTCGCTCAATCGTAAACTTTGGTGCTCTGTCTAAAAATTCCTTTTCCGTTTTATTGATTTGGTATATCACAGTACTTACCTCTTTTGGATCTGTAATACTGAAATATTTCCCCTGTAAGTTACCCTCTTCCATTATTTTCTCTCCTTTACTACATATTTAAATGCGATTTTTCTTATGTATAAATTTTAACTTACTTTATAATTATACCATATTTTTCGTATTATGTCAATAATTAATGTTTTTTATATAGCTGACATTCTTGGATTAAATTTTGAAATATGGTTCAATTCACTAAATAACTTTTTTTCTCTCTCATTTAGACGTTTTGGAACCATAATTTTCGTTTCCAAAATTAAGTCGCCTCGTCCACCTTTTCCATCTTTATAGCCTTTTCCTTCAATTTTTATAGTATCCCCACTTTGAATACCTTGTGGTATATAAACACTAACATCTTCGTTAATGCCATTGACAGTCACTTTTGTGCTAAGCGCTGCTTCCCATGGCGTTAAATATAAATTTGTTCTCAAATGGCAACCATCTAACCTGAATTTTTTATCATTTGCAATTTTGATACGAATTAACAAATCGCCATTTTTTCCACCATTTTGTCCCGGTTTTCCGTTGTCCCACAAGTCTGATTTTTTCGTTATTTTGAATTCCAGATGGAAGTTGAACTTTAAGTGTTTTTAAGTCTCCATCAATAGTTCTAACTGCAATGGATTGTTCTTTCCCACGAAAAGCATCCTCAATTGAAATATTAACTTCCGTTTGAACATTTTCCCCTTTACGCGCCTCTGCTTTCAACGTTTTGGTTTCTGCAATTGTTCCAAAAAACATATTGAAAAAATCGCTAAACACAGAATCTTTGGTTCTTTTGCTTTCTTCATAAGTGACATTTCTATTTTTGCGCCCTACATGATGATTCCACATTCTGTCATATTTTCTTTTGCTCGACATACTTGATAATACTTTGTATGCTTCATTTATATCCTTAAAAACTTCTTCATTTTTCTGATTTCCAATATTTACATCAGGGTGATATTTTTTGGCCTGCCTTCGATACGCTTCTTTGATTTTATCCATTGAAACCTTATTTGTCTCTAGCCCCAAAATTTTATAATAATCCTTAAAAATCATTTCAACATCCTCCGTACAATTACTACTGCCATTATATCATTTGAACTTTAATTTGTGAATATCTTTTGACAAAAAATTGCAAAAATTTTCTGGCATTATTCCATAAAATAATTTAATGCATAAACTGAATTTAGATGAATTTTTTTATTCTGTTTAATCCTTTGCCCAATCCCTACTTTTAATATATATTTTACGCATTCATCCAAATCTTTATTCCCCAGCTCAATTACATATTCTTTATCTGAAAATTTTCTGTCTGCACCTGTCATATCCGCTACATATAAAATTTTATCAAGTAATGACATGTTGGCTTTTCCTGTTGTATGATATTGAATCGGAGAACACAAATCTTCACTAAAACCAAATTCTTTTTTGGCAATGTTTGCTCCGATTTTTCCATGCAATAAACCAGGATTTTCCCTTTCAATTTCATCCATTGCTAAATGGTTTTCCTCGCAATATTTAATTTTTTCGTCTGCTGGCATTTCTTTAGCAATATCATGTGCAATTCCTACTAACATTGCTGCTTCTTTATCTACTTTATAAATTTTTGCAAGTTCCACGCAGCGCGCTGCCACACATTCTGAATGATGAAAGCGATAATCACTAAGACGTGACTTGACAATTTCATATACTTCTTTATATGATTTCATGTTTCCTCCTATTTTTTCATTTGTTTTTTATCCTATCACAAGTTGAATGATATTGCAATCAATTTGTGGATAAAATTTCTCATATTTATTATAAAAAGCCCACAGAATGTGAGCTCTATTAATATTTATTATTCCAATTTTACTTTCACCTTATCTGGCAATTCCTCATATTGTACTTCTTCCCACGAATGTACTCCCATGATTTTTACTTCTAGCATTAAATACGCATTTTCTCGCAACTCTCGGCTCGTTTTAAATTTGATTTCTCTCCTTTTGCCATTTTGATTATAACAATCTAATGTATATTCGTATCCCATATTGTCTGAACTAGATATTCTCTCTAACTTACTATTATCAATTTGTGTATAATAAATTGTTTCGTGAAATTCCATCCAATAAATTGCTCCTGCTCCAATGATAATAGCAATTATTACTGTCAATATAATTGATATTCTCTCACTTACAGTTTCCATTTTTATTCCTCCTTAATGATATTTTTACTGCCCCAATAAGTTGCCATAAAATAGGCTCCATAAATCACTCCCATGACAATTACCGTTCCAATAATGGATGGTAACAAATCTTTTTTACTTGCCACTCCCGCTAATGTCGAAAGTGCAAACTGAATACCAAATACAGAATGAATGATTGCTAAAATAAGTGGGGTTCCAAAAAAGATGCCGATTTGTTTGAATAATGCACTATTAATCATTTTTTCGTCACAACCGATTTTTCGCAGAATCGCGTATCTTTGTTTATTGTCCGAACTATCTGTCAATTGCTTCAAAGCTAAAATTGCTGAACTTGCAATCAAAAAGATTATTCCTAAATAAATCGCAACAAATGTAACCATTGTTACCAAACCTACACTTGCTTCTATAATAGAAATTTTACTCATACCATCTAATCGTAAGCCTTTTTCATAAAGAGTATTCAAAATAGTCGCCTCTTCTTTACTCGTAAAATTTTTTTCAATTTCCAATTTTCCTTCTTCTGTATTTGCATTATAATTAGCAGCTAAAAAATATCGTTCTGTCATTTCATTTGTTAAATTACAATTATCTGGCACCAAAATAATACCTGTATTCGTATGGCTTGTGGACATCACAATAAATCCACTTTTACATTCTTTATATTTTGCTTTATATGTTTTTCCTGCAATTTCCAATGGATAATTTCCAACTTTTAAAACTTCATTTCGGATTTGTTCTTGTGTTTCAAAATCACAAAGCATAATATATTCATCATCCTCTAGTTCATATTCTTCGTTGCCATACAATTTTGCAATTTTGTTATAATCAGAAACTTTCATTAGTTCTTCTGATGTGTCATACCTAAGATATGGAAATTTTGCCTTAAGGTCTTCCATTTTGTCTCCAAAAAACTTTTCCCAAGTCAAATTTTCATCTATATACATTGGAACTTCTTGTACATCTTTTAGTAAATTCATATCAAATCCGTTACTTTCTAATGTTTGTTGTATTGACACTCTTGAATCCTGCCTTTGCATTTGTGTATAAATTTCTTCCTTGCCATTTCTTCCAACTGCTCTTTCTGGCAAATACGCAGCTTTATATAAATTAAGATCCACTGGCGTCATTTCCAATAAATCGCTTTGCATCGTATTTCTTAGGGCAAGTGCTGATGACAAAATTGTAATAGTCATAAAAAGCATTAAACAAATCACACTCATACTTACAACCATAGTATTTATTTTATTGTTGATTTGTCTTAAAACAAACATATTAGTATCTTTCAAATATGTTTGTTTCATGACTTGCACAATTTGCAAAATAAATCCTGATAGTGACCAAAATACTAAAACAGTTCCTACAATTCCCATTAAAATAACTTTTAACATTTTATCTGCTGTGCTTAGAGAATTAGCATCAATGGTTACTTTCCAATATGCAAATCCCAATAAAATAGCTGCTGCCACAAAAACTAAAATCGACAAGATTGGATTTTTGATTTTCACAGTTTCGTTTTTCTTAGCACTGTTGAGCAAATGAATCAATTTATAACGTGAAATCGTAAGTGTATTAAAAAACATAACTGCCAAATACATAATTGCAAAATACACGCATGTTTTAATACAAGCTGCTTTTGAGAAAACAAACTCAAATTTGCTCAAATCTGCTTCAAACATTTTTGAAACTAAAATCGACATAAATTGTGAACCAAAAATGCCAAATCCTAAGCCAACCACAAGTGAAATCATTCCAACAAAAATAGTTTCCAACAAAATAATTTTTGAAATTTGCCTTCTTCCCATTCCTAAACTCATGTAAATTCCAAATTCTTTTTTTCTTCGATTAATCAAAAAACTATTAGCATAAACAATCAGTAGCCCCAAAACCACAGCCACAAACACAGAAACTATACCAAGCATTTCTATCATTAGTTGAATGATTTGCCTTTGTGAAGTCGAAACTTGCAACATTGCTTCTTGACTATCTAGTGAATTAAATAAGTAGAAAATCGCGACACCTAAAACCAATGTCAAAAAATAAATGCCATAATCTTTAATACTTTTTTTCATATTTTGAATAGATAACTTAAATAACATCGCTCAAATCACCCCCAAGAAGTGTCTGCACTTCAATGATTTTCTCAAAAAATTGTTTTCTTGTGTCATTTCCTTTGATTAATTCATTGAAAATCTTGCCATCTTTGATGAACAAAATTCGGTTTGCATAGGATGCGGTAAAAGCATCGTGTGTAACCATTAAAATAGTGGCTTGCAAACTTTGATTTAGAAATTCAAAATTCTCTAATAATTGCCTTGCTGCTTTAGAATCAAGAGCGCCTGTTGGCTCATCAGCCAGCACCAATTTAGGATTTGTAATCATCGCTCGACATGATGCAATTCTTTGCTTTTGTCCGCCAGAAACCTGATAGGGATACTTTCTCAAAATTTCTTCAATACCCAATTTTTTTACAATTTCATTTACTCTCCTATCAATTTCCTTTGGATTTACGCGCTGGATGGTTAGTGCTAATGCAATATTTTCATATGCTGTTAGTGTATCTAACAAATTAAAATCTTGAAAAATAAATCCCAATTCCTCTCTCCTGAACTTGTTCAAGTGGTTACCTCTTAGCATTGTTATATCTTTCCCATGAATAATAATGTGTCCACAAGTTACCTTATCAATTGTGGAAATACAATTCAAAAGTGTAGTTTTTCCACTTCCGCTAGCCCCCATAATTCCTACAAATTCAGCTTTGCTTACATCAAAACTAATATTATCAATGGCCTTGGTCAAATTCGATTTATTCCCATAGTATTTTTCAATATTTTTTACCTGTAACATTTTTTCCATACCTAAAAGCTCCTTTCATTTGAATATAGTATAACAGTTTTCTTTCACAATTACCATTGATTTAGGTTACAAAAACCTTACATCTTTGTAAGGTTTCTAAATAAAAAATATACTATTATAAAAGATGAGGGTATTTTCACAATACCCTCACTTTATTTTAACTTTTTCTCTTTTTCCTCTATATAGGTTATCATTCTTTCTAACTCTTGTACCTTCACATCTCCTACTTCACAAAATTGCCATATCAATTCCTTTACCGAATTATGATATAATTGTTCTAACAACTTTTTAGTTATTTCTTTTCTATATTTTTCTTTTTTAAAAATAGGTTTATATAAAAATGCTTTTCCATCTGTTTGAGTTGCTTTAATTGCACCTTTTGCCTGCAATCTTCTGATAAGTGTTCTAACTGTATTATC